>DAOVJF010000451.1 GCA_030673355.1 Planctomycetota bacterium
CATCCTGCGGTTGACTTTTTCACGTGCCGTCAGCTTCCAGTTTCCATCGAAAAAAGTGCAGACCTCTGCTCGGATAACATGATTTAACGCTGTGGATGCCTTATCCTATGGAATACCCTGTCCAATATCAGATTATCCTGGACAGCAGTGATAAGAAACCAAGCCTGATTCTGGCGATCAGAATCACAAATATTGAACGATGTCTGATTTTCCTCAACCGATAGAATATGACGTACTGCCAAAAGCGGTAATGGATTACAGCACGCTTACCGTGATCGGAAATGTCGCGGGAGAGGTCCTTAGGGGTGCGCGCTTAAGGCGGACTGTCGGGTTGGAATCGGGAGACATAATTCTCGTCTTCGATATCCATGGAACTAAAAGTGATCGCGGTGAATTTTCTTCCTGGCTGATTTCCGCCGACCCGAAACTTTTCAGGATTCAAGGATGGCCCGATGAGGTTCCAGAGAAGAATTTCCCTTCCCACCTTGTCGAGGTTATGTCGCACCATCTCGATGGCGCGCGGGTTGATTCTGCAAAGGTTACGCCGTTCGAACGGATCATCACGATAAATTTCATCCATCGGGACTATACAGGCGAGGAAAATGAATTTCGTTTAATTGTCGAATTGATGGGAAAACATTCAAACATAATTCTTCTCGATGGAGATGGCACGATACTGGCATCGCGCAAGGCCATACATTCGTTTCAGAGCAGGATACGGGAGATCCGGGCAGGGAAAGTTTACAAGCCTCCACCCAAACAGGACCGTATCGAGCCAACTGAATTCGATAAATCCGACTGGCGGAATTTCCTCGGATCGGCTGGTATCGATGTCGAGCTTGATAATCATTTTGTGAGTACGTTCCATGGTATGAGCCTTAACTGGGCACATGGTATCAGCTATCGCGCGGGGGTTGCCGATGAAGCCAGGATAACTGAACTGTCTCCTGACGATGCTGAGAAACTAAGGCTGTCATTCATTGAAAGCCTGAAACTAATGCGTGATGGGGTTCCCCTGACCGGAGAAACACCGGAGAATTTTGTCCGGCGTGTCTCCCTGGACTTCTATGAGCGGGCGGAGGATTTCGCGCTCGACCGGGCAAGGTTGAAAATAACGAAAATTATCAATCGAAGGCGGAAGAAGCTCCAGGCACTGGGAAAAGGGTTAATAAAGGATATCGACCAGTCCGGGAAAGCTGATAAATTCAAGAAAAAAGCTGACCTGTTGCTTGCGAATATGCATATGGTTATACCGGGGATCGACAGGATTGAAGTGACGGACTGGGAGTCCGGCGAAAATGTTGTGCTTGATCTCGATACGATTCTCTCCCCTCAATTACAGGTGGAAAGATGGTTCAAGCGATACAGGAAACTTCAGCGTACCCATAAGGTCGCTATGGACCGTAGAACCGCTGTGGTCGCAGAGGAAGAGGAACTGACAAAACTTGAGGAGAAACTCGCGTCGGCAGCATCGATTGATGAAATCAATTACATCCGCGAGCAATGTGTCCTTCGAGGCCTGATTGCTCCCCATGAAATTAAAGCGAAGGGTCAGGATAAAAGGCGTGCCGACAGAAAAGGCCATCGCCCCGGTAATCGCTTTAGAATTTCAACAAACAGGTATCGTTCAAACGATGGATTTCTGATTATTGCCGGGACAAATAATTTGTCGAATGATGCCTTGAAACGGTCGAGCAGCCCCGAGGATATCTGGCTTCACACAAGGGATATTCCCGGATCGCATGTTTATATAATCACCAGGGGTAAAAAGGTCCCGGAAACCACTCTTAAGGAAGCGGCGATGGTAGCGGCATGGCATTCGAAAGCCCGGGAAGGCTCTAATGTCCCGGTAGATTACACGAAATCCAGGTATGTTACCCCGATTCCCGGAGCTCCTCCAGGGAAAGTAAGGTTTAAAAGGGAAAGGACAATCAGGGTTACACCCGAGGAGAAGCGCGTGGAAATGATGAAAATGATGGCTGGCGGGGATAGTAAAGAAACGTGAAGAATTTTCTATTTATCCATAAAATTGTTGACTAAACCCCCGGAACGGTGTTAGTCTTCCCAATTGTTAGAGGCGCCGCGGGAGCTGGCGGTAAATTTGTAACCCCCGGCACTAACAATAAGTACAATTTTTCTGTAATGAACCATCTTGCTTGGTGGGCGTTATAGTTTTTTGTATTGCGGGAGCCTCAATTTTTCAAATCTTTAAGGAGGCCTTCAATGGCACTTGGCAAGGTTAAATGGTTCAACAAGGACAAGGGATACGGGTTCATCGAGCGCGAGGGCGAAAGTGATGTTTTTGTACATTACTCAGCAATCGACGGCGATGGATTCAAAACCCTCGAGGAGAACGAGCGTGTCGAGTTCGACATGATCGAAACAGCGAAGGGTATGCAAGCCACGCGGGTTAAGAGACTCGCCCCCCCAACGTCATACTAACTGTTAAACTCCAGTTGAACAGCCAAAAGGGATCTTTTTAGGTCCCACTTTTTTTTAGAGTAAACCGGTTATTGTTTCCCAACCACTCCCAGGGGACATCCTTCTTTTTCGTCCCCGAAAAAAAGGGTCCCAAAACTTCAAACCCATTCCTTTATTTCGATTATTCGATTATAATTAGGGTAATTAATCCATTCATTTCATGCCTTCCTGAAACTCGATTCTAATTAACTCTTTATGATCGAACCACTTTGACAGAGAGCTGAAAAAATGAGATTCCTTCAGATCAGTGTAATCGTCTTATTCGTTCTACTGCAGGGTTGCGGAAGGAATGAAAGCCCTGTAGCACCGCAGTCAGATTATTCTGATACCCAATCAGTCTTGACAGATTCTCAGAGGACGGTCCCCAACAACCGCTATTTATGGGGCATCTGGGATGTACGTATTTCCGAAGATCGCGAGACTGTAGAA
>DAOVJF010000549.1 GCA_030673355.1 Planctomycetota bacterium
AAATATCCCAGGGCGGGATCTTCGATAAGAATATAACCACAAGTACCGCTGTCGAATCCAAGTTCGAAGGCAAGCTCGGAACCTCCCATAATTATTTGGGGATCGTCATCCGACTCAAAGTTATTATTCAATTCCCTGATTTTTTCAATTACGGGAAGATACACATTATGATAGCTGTCATCCTGTATGCGCCTTACATCGCTTCCGACCTGCATCGCGCAAATAATGATCAGAATGGTAACAGCGACATATTTCATTACTCTGGATAATTGCATCAGGTAGACCGCGGAAACCGCTGCTAATGCGGTATAGAGGGGAAGAATATAAACCATGTACCGCGCCCATTTATTTCCAATGAGGAAAACCATAACCATGAAAAATATAAAGAACAGGATTAACAATGCATTTAGATTCCTGTCCTGGTTTTTTCCGGCGATGAAAATCGATCCGATGACACCGCCAAAATATGCCAGGAGCGCGAATAGCTTCAATTTGGCAAGGATCGATGAGCCAGCCGACCAGCCGTACGCAAAGAGGTAACGCTCTGCAAACTCAGACCTGATTGCGTCGAAAATCGATCGAGATCCCACTTTTCCAAGGAAATTGATGCTGAACTGGTCCCAGAAGGCGGTCGGATTCTGGAGGATGTAAATCCCCCACCCTGCCGCACCGACAAAATACGGGATTACCGCAAGCAGGACATGCCCGGTTTTAATATTTTTCCGATCGAGGTAGATATTCAGAAAAATCATCCCGACAAGCGCGAGGATACCGTTCGGATGTGTCAGGCCGCTTAAGACTACAAGCAAATGCCCGACAAGCATCGCTCGCCCAAGATTTTTCTCCCTCATAAACAGATAGAAAGCAAAAGCAGCAAACCCGAAAGCGGTCGACATCATATCCATGCGTCCGTCCGACGCGGATTCGATGAAAGTGACATCGATGCCGGTAAGGAACATCGCAAGCAGAGCCATCCAGTAATTATCGGTAACCTTCCTTACAATCGTAAAAATCGAAACCAGGCAGATCAGCCCGAAGAAAATCGACAGGAACCGCATTGAGAACAGGCCGTCCGGGAAAATTGTATACCAGCCGGCCTGTACGATGAAATGAACCGGCGGCTGCCAGTAGGTGTAGCGGTCCATCCGTGTCCAGGGTGTACCGGCAATTTCCTTAATGGACGTACCCATATGGCCGTGTTCGATCAGGTTAATCGCAGGGGAGTAAAACCATGCCTCATCGGTGTACGGTTCCTTTGTAATAGCGGTCAGTCCTGCGATCAGAAGATACACAAGAATGATCACAACGAATAAGACGGATTGTAAGGATAAACGAGCCATTGTCAGGCAATGGCTGAATCATATTAGGGATGAAAAAATATGTCAAACAAAATCGCTAAAACCTTGGGGGCTCACCTGCTGAAAAATCCGGGGACGCCTTTCCATTCGTCCTCGAATTGAAGGTGTCCCCGGATTTTTCCTTGCCGATATCCGGCTGCGCCACTGCGGCGGTGACCTCGCGGCGCCTGACCACCTTCCCCGACGGCGAACGTAGGTAATCCCACTTTATGTGGTCTGTCGACTTTACGGGTAATATACGACTCACAAGCCAAATATTACCCTTAGTTCTTTAACTGCCGTCTCAGGATCTGGACAGGCAATTAAGAATTTTTTATCAGTGGTTTCAATTGCTATTGCATTATCATTAGTAGATACGAAATTGGATGGAATCCATTCTCGCCATTTGCAACCGGGTTTCCAACCATAACGACTATTAAAAAATATCAATGGTATAAACCAATAATCTCTGAAAGGAGAATTAGTAATGGCATGCAAGTTAACAATTGACTCAACCGGAATATTATAATTAAACCACCAACTATTTCCAGAAATTAGAATATATTTTTCATATGCTTTCAGTTGAGAAACAGGATTTGCCAAAATTCTCCATGTGATAAAAATTACTATGACAATAAACATTACAATTTCGAACCAAACATCCTCAATATCATTTTTATCACTCATAAAAAAAATAAATAAAAAGGTCATAACCAAAATT
>DAOVJF010000356.1 GCA_030673355.1 Planctomycetota bacterium
AGATGTCCCCTATCTTCAAATGATCCGTCGGCAAGCACGTTCGACACGGAGAATTTCGAGGCTTGGGGGATGGAGATGTCTCACTCAGCGTGCCGCCGCCACGCGGTAAGTGTCGACACCATGCGTCTTGGGTCGTTATTAGATTGAAATGTAGTAATGTACGTCTTTTTTTTGATACATACTTCGGGATTTATTTAACAAAAAGGGGCGGATTTAGTCGGCCCTGATTTTATTCTATTAAGGGTTCCAGATTAATGGAAATTATGTGCGTATCCGGCTGCCTGGGCAACCGTAAACTCCTGACCCGATCCACCTGCCGTATGGCACTTCAGGCAGGCATAGGTAACGGTGATATACCCGTATGTCTCCGTACCGTCCGGGGAGAACTGCTCGGCATTTTGGGACGTGTTGATCTCAAAGAGATGACTTGCGACGTCCGCAGTGTAGAGTGACAGGTCGCCAATCGCGGATTTCACCATATCGGGCATGTGGCAGTCTGTACAAATTACACCGGTCATAAACATCGTGGTCCCGGTGTAATGCGAAGCCTGATCCGGATGGCACTGCTCGCATGTCACATTAAGACCCTGGTCGGGATTGAGAATCGGATCGCTGTAGAGGACGCTCTTATGCACATCGTGACAGGTCGAGCATTCGAGTACAGGAAAATGCGGTGACTGGATGAATTCCTCGTACTGCTCATGATGCTTCGTAAATCCATCGCTTGCATCGATAACGTTGACGTCATCGCGTATATGGCATAATGCGCATGAATCGTCCGGATCCATCCCGATATTTATCGTGGATGGCGATGGATCGTAAACATGCTCACCGCCGGGACCGTGACACGCCTCGCAGTGTACACCCGGTTCCGACCATGTCCCGACAATCCCGGGAAGCCCATCCTGGTTGCCTGTTGGTGAGTAACCGGTCGTGTGGCATGGACCGCAGTCGTACGGTTTCTGCTCACCCGGATGATACTCGACCCATGACATATCGGCTAAATTGTACTGCACCCCATCACCCGGCTGACCCGTAATAATATAACCGTCAGTCCCGATGAACCTTGCTTTCCATCCGTATCCGCCAATTACATATGTTACATCGCTCCAGCTATAACCCGCGGGCGGGTTGGGAACCGAACTATATGGATACGGTGGCGATTGGCTATTCTCCACTTGATTAAGTTTGTATGAGTGCCCTGAAAGCATGAATGTCTCATAGATGCTCTCATGACAGGCCTGGCATGTAACACTCGTAACAAAAGCGTCCGGGTCGGCGGTATCGTGATATCCTTCGGCGAATCCAGCAAGGGCTTGGAGCGGAATAGTCGATGCCGGTCCGCCATCAATATGGCAATACTGGCAGGCGTAGGAGATTGTCACGTATGGATTTGTCTGCGTCCCGTCCGGTATAAATTGCGGAGCATCCGGGTCGGTATTGATTTCCCAGATATGCCCTGCGATGTCGCCGGTGAATGTCGCGATATCTCCAATAGCCGATTTCACCATCGGGGGCATGTGACAGTCCACACAAGTAACATCAATGGATTCCATCACTGGAGACTTCAAATTGGATGCCTGGTTCGGATGGCATACATTACAATATATTTTCAGGCCCTGCTCAGGATTAATGACCGGTTCAGAGTACAGTACGCTCTTGTGCGGGTCGTGGCAGGTCGTGCATTCCAGAATTCCATCGTGAGGGGATTGAAGCATCTCTTCAGACTGCTCGTGATGCCTCGTGAATCCGCCGCTCGCATCGATTATATTGATGTCACCACGGATATGGCACAACGCGCACGCGTCTTCAGGATCCATAGCTTTATTTATTGTTGCAGAATTCGGATTACCAATATGTTCACCGCCGGGACCGTGACAGGCCTCGCAGTGTACGCCCGGCTCACTCCATGTGCCGATTATTCCCGGCAGACCATCCTGGTTTCCGGTTGGCGAGTAGCCGGTTGTATGGCACGATCCGCAGTCGTACGGTTTCTGCTCTCCTGCATGGTACTCAACCCAGCTCCCATCGGCGAGATTGTACTGCACCCCGTCGCCGGGCTGGCCGGTGATGATGTAGCCGTCGGTCCCGACGAACCGAGCTTTCCAGCCGAATCCGCCGATAACGTAGGTGACATCGTTCCATGAGTAACCGGCTGGCGGATTCGGAACCGAACTGTATGGATAAACAGGCTCCTGGCCCTCGATTTTATTTAATTTATATGGGTGTCCGGACAGGATGAACGATTCGTAATTATCCGGGTGACATGAACTGCACGTTGCACTTCCGACATAATCATTTGGACCGACCGTGGTGTGGTAATTTTCCGCATAAGATGCCAGGCCGTCGAGCGCCATGGGTGTCGCGCCGCCGCCGGCAATGTGGCACCACTGGCATGCATACGAAATTGTGATGTACGGGTTCGTCTCAGTTCCACCGTTTGCGAACTGCTCTGCGCCGCCATCGGTATTGATACTCCATAAGTGTGTCGCGCTATCGCCGGTAAATGTAGCCAGATCACCAATGGCTGATTTAGTCATCGGCGCCATGTGGCAGTCGGTGCAGTAAAGCTCCGCTTTCATCGATGCCGACTTCTGCTCGGTAATCTGATCCGGATGGCACGTCTCGCATGACGTGATGATTCCCTGCTCGGGATTTACACCCGGGTCCGCATATTTAACACTCTTGTGCGGGTCGTGGCAGGATGTGCAGTCCAGCACACCATCATGCGGCGACTGCGCCATCTCTTCAGCCTGCTGGGCCTGATGAGTGAATCCTTCCGAGGCGGAAATGAAGCTTGTATCTCCATCATTATGGCACAGCGCGCACCTGTCCTCCGGATCCATATCAATGTTTATTGTCGCAGAATTCGGGTTCCCGACATGCTCACCGCCCGGGCCGTGGCATGCCTCACAGTTAACACCCGTTTCTTCCCATATACCAATTATACCCGGCAGCCCATCCTGGTTCCCCCCATCCGGATCGTAACCGGTCGTGTGACACAACGCGCAATCATTTGGCACAAGTTCCCCTGGATGATATTCCACCCATGTCATGTTCGCCAGGTTATACTGCACGCCCTCGTCGGGCTGACCGGTGATAATGTAGCCGCTGGCGTCTACAAATCGCGCTTTCCAACCGAATCCTCCTATCACGTAACTTACATCGTTCCATGAATAACCGGCAGGCGGATTCGGCACGGAGCTGTATGGATATGTCGGCGCCAGGCCGTTACCAATTTTTTTCATTATATTCGGGTGACCGTGGAGAATGAAACTGTCGTAATTTTCACTGTGACATACCCGACATGTATCACGGCCAACGTAACCCTCAGTGGCAACAGGATCGCTGTGATAACCTGCCGCGAAACTCGACAGGCCGGACAGGGGAATCGCCATCGCATCTCCCCCATCCCTGTGGCAGTATGAACATGCGTAATCCAGCGTGACGTACGGCATCGTCATGGTGCTATCTGGACTGAACTGAGGAGCATCCGGGTCCACGTTTATTTTCCAGAGATGTCCCGCGACATCGCCCGTGAAAATTGATGCGTCTCCAAGCGCGGACTTAGTCATGTGCGGCATGTGGCAGTCGATGCAATCAAGCACTGCTGCCATGTTCGCGGACCTCTGGTTCGCGGCCTCGTACGAATGGCATGTCGCGCATTCCGTAACAATTCCCTTGTAAGGATTGTATGTCGCATCCTCGTAAACCGCGCTCGCGTGCGGATCGTGGCACGACGTGCATTCCAGAATTCCGTTATGGGGGGACTGGAGCATCTCCTCGTACTGTTCGTGATG
>DAOVJF010000406.1 GCA_030673355.1 Planctomycetota bacterium
AAGGTGGAAGACGCACTGCCGTGCTGTTCTACGGTTTGATGTTTGATTAAAGAGGACGCACTGCCGTGCTGTTCTACGGTTTGTCGTTTTTTCGATGGTTAAAAATGATTAATTTTTCCTGTAAATTGTATTAAGAGTGTTCCATGCATTAATCTGATGTTCGCGGCGACTTTTCCTTTGAATGAACCCGAAGAACGAAAATACAAAACCAGAAGCCGGGGCCGGTAAGTCCGGTTCAGGATTTGTCTCCATCGCGACCGACATAGTCACCGTATTCCTTACAGCCACCCTCCTGTCGCTTCCACTGGAGAACGGTTCGTACTGGCCGGTCGGGTTTATCGCACTGGTCCCCCTGCTTCTCAGGATCTGGACCCGAACATACCGGACAATATTCACGCTGACTTTTTTTTCCTTCGCGCTTTACATCTATTTCTCGCTCCAATGGGTCGGAGTGTACAGCACGATCTACAGGACCTTGCTCGCGCTCATGAACGGATCGACCTACGCCTGTGTTTTCATGCTTGCTTTCTATATAAAGCGGAAATACAACCACCATTTCTTCGCAACAGTACTCACATCGCTAATTGTCATTCTCGACTTCAAACAGACAGTTGGATTCCTCGCGTTTCCGTGGCCGATCCTCAGCCATTCGCAATACGCGAATCTCCCCCTGATTCAAATAGCGTCGGTAACCGGATGCTGGGGCGTTACATTTTTGATCATAAACTTTAATGAAGCCCTGTCGTACCTGATCGCCGGGAAGTTCAGGGTGAAAATACTCCCGGTTGCAGTCCTCCCGCTGGTACTGATCGGGGTGGTTGGATTGTACGGCGCGTTCGCTCTCGCGAGAAGCCTTCCCGAACCGGAAATCAACGCGACCGTTGTCCAGTGGGTTGAGCCTACGAATGTGGAGTGGACTCAATCGTTCAACCAGAGGGCGATTGACGGATATTCCCAAATAACCATGGAGGAGTTGACCCCCGATCCGATTCACGAACGCCTTGTCGATGAATCGCAATTGAAACGGCTTGTTGTCTGGCCTGAAACATCGGTACCAGACGCGGTCAGAAACCAGTACACGATGAACCGTATCCGGTCACTGGCGAATACATATGACGCGACGTTCCTGGTCGGGTGCATTACATACGACCCGGCTGAAGGCACGCCACTCGATCCTGAGAATCCATTTGAGCCAAGGGAAGAATACGGCAATTACAATTCAATCGTCGCGTTCGAATCGGATAATTCGGTGATCCCAATCTACTCGAAAGTACACCTGGTTCCGTTTGGCGAAGTAATTCCCATGAAGGAAATAGTCATCGGATGGTTCCCGGAGTATAGATGGGGGGGGCTGGATATTTCACCGGGAACGGGTTTCCATGTGGTCGATACGGAGGCAGGGAAAATCGGCGCGGTAATCTGTTTCGAGAGTTTTTTCCCCCAGTACCCCCGCAGGCTGGTCCGGAACGGCGCAGAAATCCTCGTGCTTGTTTCAAATACAAGCTGGTTCGGACAAACAAACGCGAGTTACCACCATGCAAGGTTCGATACTTTCCGTGCGGTGGAAAATGGTATCTGGTTCTGCAGGGCGGCGACAACCGGAATTTCGAGCGTGATCGATCCGCAGGGCAGGACGGTCGATTCCACCCGTATGTTCGAGGGGGACGCGCTGACAGTACCGATATCGAGACGGCAGGGAACGACATTTTATACACGTCACGGCGACTGGGTTCCGGCATGGTGCGGCGTGTGGGTGGTGATGTTGATGCTGGGATTGTTTGTCTTGAAGGAGAACAGGGAATAGTGGTTTGAATTAAATATCCGGGAGGTATCAAGGTGGAACACTTGAAGAGGAACCTCCTGACTCTTCAACCGTGGATCCAGAGGATTTCGAAGTCCAGCCCCAGGAAGATTAGACCAATCCCGTTAAACAAAAATTGATTGGAAATATTTAGCATTGATATACGTCGACAAGATGGTTCGAGATTATGACAGGCAAAAAGATGGTGTTCCCTATCTCGAATTAATAACTATTTAACGGAGTTGGAATGAGTAAAAAAATATTCCCCGTTGGGGGGCGGTTAATAATCACAAGGTAATTATTCAGACATTAAAAAATTACGATCATTAGAACCTTTCGAACATTAAAAGCCTACAGACATTAAAAACCTACGAACATTAATTCTTAACCTTTCTGCCCCGACGCGAACGCTGGCTGGTCTCACGTTTTTTAACGAAGTCGAGCACATGGCTGAGCTTGAAACGCCGTTGCGAGCCGGGTGTCCTGAGGCATTCGAGATCACCCTTGTTTGTGTAACGTCGAACGGTAGTTTTGCATACGCCGATAAGCGTAGCAGCTTCCTCAAGGCTGATAACAGGATCGAGAAGTTTATCGATAAGCTCCTCGCGGTCCAGTTTCGATTTTCTGGTAAACCGCTGCCGGGCGATTGTGCCATGCTCTGAAACAGAATCGAAAAGCCCGGGTTCGGTGCCATCTTTCCCCGCTTTCATTTTGCCTTTTAGCTTCCCGTCGCCGCGTTTTTTTTGCTTAGCACCTTTTTTCGGTTTTGCCCCCTCGATTTTTGGCTCTGGAATTACCTCCACAGTCGACCCGATTTCTATCCCCTTTGGTGCTGTCGTGGGGACATCCTGTTCGGCGGTAATTTCCGATCGGGTCGAACCGGGATCTGCCCGTTTGGAACCGAAAATGTCAGGGCTTGTGAGCGGTCGGATGCCCCGGTAATCCTGGTATGTGAATGGCTCGACCGTTTTACCGATCTGGTCGTCGGAAACCTGGATCGCTTCCTCCCTGGAAACTCCCGGTACTGGAGGTTGCCGGGCTTCGAACACGTCCCCCGGACGCATATGGCCGGATTTCTCAGAATTGGTTTGTGCTTCCGGCGGGGGCGGCGGCTCAGGATCTACAAGCCTGAGCTCGACAACATTCCCGGATGATTTCTGCTTGATTCTCTGGGTTTCTTTTTTGAGGTAACGCTGCCATTCGTCCCATGCGTTGGAACGATTGGATGTCTTTCCCTTTCTGTTGCGAGATGACCTCATATCTAACCAGTGCAACCTTAACTTTTATGTCAGGTTACTTATCGACCCAATCCAGCTATGATTTCGCCCTGGATGAATCGAAAAGAATATCAAGATCGCGTTCCATCGGATCATAAGGTGCCGCCGGAATTGCAAATGCCTTCTCCTCCTCGACAGCATTGAGATCGATATGGTGAACGCGTCCGGCGCATTTTCCGAGACGCTCCGTTTCCTCGGCCATGTACTGTCGA
>DAOVJF010000336.1 GCA_030673355.1 Planctomycetota bacterium
CCGCCAATGGCAGGTATCGGTCCCGGATGTATGGAACGCACGTTGAAATAGTTGATTTTACTACCGGTGACATTTTTGAAATGGAATTAGATTCCAGTGCTCCATGGAATTCAGAAGATATCCCCGATGTGGATTCGTATTTCACATCGATATCAAATAATGGAAAATTCATGCTGCTCCGTGCTCACAACGATAATTCTGAAATTTTTATGCCTTCATGGAAGTTCTCAGTTGAATCGGGCGAATGGGTTCCGCTAGGGGAATTTTTCACCGGTGTTCACGAAAGACTGGATCGGATCAGCGAAGGCGGCAGATTCGCTGTGATTGTAACAGCGGATTTTGAGGTGACCTCAATAGTCAAAGTGATCGACACCGAGACAGGTGAAATATTACTAAACATCGAAGGCGCAGAATTTCCTCAATTTGGCAGACGATGGTTCTGTTACCTTGTTACACACAGAAAGAAATTCGCGGAGATACGTGCTTACGATATGGAAAATAACTGGGAGGAATACTCCATACCGTTAAGGGATGATTCTTTTTTCGCATCGGTAACCGAAAACAAACTGACATTCCCATTTCCAATCGCTATGTACGAACCGCCTCCCGACGGTCTTGATGGAATGTATGAGAATTACACTCCTGAAGAGTAAAAATGAAAACGGACCGGGCAAAATCTCATCCAGCTCAGGCTTCACCATCAGGCAAATTTTTCAGTTTCGCCTGGAATAGTATCTGGACGGGGAAATTCAGCCGGATACCGCGGCTGCTTGAAATAATATTCTGGACCTTCCTCGCTATGGTAATCGGAGGCTGGGTTTTCACCTACCATGGATTCAATCATTTCAATCAGATGTTTAATCTGAGTTACTGGACGTTAGTCATTCTTACGCCAATACTGGTCGGCCCGTTTGTGTACAGGGTGAATACCGAAACAAGGGAATCGGCGATGATCCTGAATACGACACCATTAAGACCGCACCAGATCATTCTTCCAAGAATGGCGGTTGTTTTACTGTCCTGGTTTCGCGTCCTCCTGCCCCTGATCATTCTGTTCGTCGTCACCCACGAGTTATGTTACATGAACGATATTCCGGACACATTTGAAAGGTGGCTCAGAACTGCATGGTGGCAGGCGATGGTTTTTCCATACGAGGGAGCATCGTGCTGGCGATATCCAGGGATTTTTTTTGAATCCTATTTTCCACTATCCAGGCTCGATAACCCACTCATCCTGTTAAAAGACAAGCTTTCAATTGGTTGGAGCCTGATGGTCCTGTTCTGGGGCTACTCCAGGATGCTCGGATGGATACTCCTTCCGGTTTCATGGGGATTCTGCATCCTGAGTGTGGTTAAGAAAAAACCTGCACTATATTTATATTTTTATCTGTTATACCTTCTGGTGCTGTTTGTAGTGATGTACTTCGACCGTATCCAGATATGGAAGTATTCAATCTTTAATTACGAATTTGATTTTCCCCACATTATGCACTCTTATTTATATCTGTTGACATCTCCACTTGCACTCCTACTGGCAATAATTATCTACAACGTCACGCTTGATTTAATGGAAAGGAGGGCAAATTGAAAAAAGTCCTGTACCTCCTTCCTGTTATAGCCCTGGTAATCAGCGTGATTACCGGATGGATGTCTGCAGACAAGCGGATGAACCGGGTAGAAAATTTTATCCAGGCTTCGTTTGAAAGGGATGAACCTGTGATTGCGTCATGGAATCCGGATCGCCTTGAATGGCCGGTTCGACTGACAAATCTCAACGGTGATTCTGTTAATCTCGGTACAGTTAATGTTGGATCGAACTGGATGGACTCAGCCCTCATACAGACTGGTGACAACCGTATTTTATTCTGGTATTGCGCAAGAAATCGAAGGTGGGTGGAATTATGGGAGATTCAGGTTCCTTCAGGAAAACCTTTGCATTTAAGCACCTGGGACCGAACAGAACATTTCAGAGAAACTACAGATTCGTTCTTGAGGGGATACAGATACGGAGTTCCCAATCGCAGTAGCCAGTTCCAACTGGAAGTCAGTGATGGTGAAGTCTTCCTGAGGGATTCACTGAAAAACACATCGACGCCAGTATTTGAGACATGGTTTCCGTTCTGGGACAGCGGTGATCGAACAATCCAGGAACAATTGATGTACAGCATTCCATCAAGCGGCAATAATATCTTTATGACTCCGTTTGAATATGATGAGGAAGCAGGCAAGAGAATATTCTGGAAATACGATATTGAGAATGATACCTGGGAGGAATGGTTAAGCTGGACCTCGGCCAGCGCGAGTGTCTTTAATCCTCAGGGGACAACAGCGGCACTTTTTGAATCTCAACCGTCCCCAGGCCCTAGAAACATAGTATTCCTGGATGTCGAGACAAAGGAAATCCTCCATCAGGAGAGAAACGCGTCCAGTTCGGTTTTAGGCGACCGGTGGGCGGTTTGCTACGATGAAACGGTTTCAGGATCACCAAAGTTAATTGTATTTGACATGGAAAATGAATGGGAGCAGCATGACGTAACATTAAGCTTCGGGACAGCGTGGAAATATAGTTATGTCATACTGGAACCACCGGGAAATTAAAGGGAACTCATGCTTATTTAACAGGACGCACCAATCGGAGCCCCTGCGGTTGATTCACCTCTAAAATCGCGGAGCGATTGTGCAGGCAGCACAAGGGAGGTTGAAATTAAGAAGGAATATTATCTATGTAATCCGAGGTTTACGGAGTCTCGAAATCCGCATGGTTGATTCCGATATCCCAGTTACCCGAATCATCATATGAGTAGGCAAAGAGAATATCGTATACATAACCAAATGTATCATCCATACACATTCCGTCCGGCTGCTGAATCGTTGCACCATCATCACTGATTTGCTCATCGGGAAGGAACGCTAACAAATCGAGCGGGGAGAGTGCCGCCAGCATAGTGTTACTTTCCTCCCAGCAGACAACCGCGACTTCCTCGGTTGTCCCACTCGGGAGTGCAACCTCTGCTGATGAGATATGGACATCCTGGAGTAAACTGGATGATGAATAAACCAGGGCGGGATCAGTCCACGGATCACTCACGGTTTCCCTCATGGATGCCAGAATGTCGTAAGCGCCAGCGGATGTTCTCGCTACCCATGCGCAAAAAAGCCTGCCTGAGGAATCCGCCCAGAGTGTCGGATCATGAATAGACTGATAATCAGTGCCAACCGACCATATGACCTCACTTATATCAAATGTCAAGTTCGTTGGTGCGTCAGTTGTTTCAGCGAGGATTATATCTCCACCATTTGTGAAATAAACCAGCGCGAATCCCTGTCCCTGGCGTGCCCATGACCGGGTTCCGCTGACAAGACCGTCAGTTGTCAGGGTGAATGTTGAAGTGACCTGTCCGCCACCTCCACCGCTGGTGAATCCTGGATTTGTTGTCTTTTTCCAACGGATTCCACTGGTGCCATCGTCAGCGAACATGAAAATATATCCAGCTGAATCTGTACCTATTTCTGTATATTTGCCCACGTAGTAGTTGTACCTGGGACCGTCGAAACAATAATAGCCCGGTCCACCATTCCCCCTGTCGATATCGGAATACCAGCCGTAAGCCATTCCAGAACTACCAAACCATAGAGATGTTACCATCCAGCCATGTCCGGCGTGCGATGGGCACGTTTTGCAATAGTCCCATCTTCCATAGTTGATTCCACCGGTAGTCCAGAAGCTCGGGCTTCCAAACCAGCTTGTACCGTTAGCGGATCTCACCATCATATCATTTGATGTAGTACCAACATCTCTTCCATAGAAACCGACATAGGAGGTCCCATATGTGGACTGAAAGATTGCCGGCGAGATCTCATTTCTTGCATGAACGTATGACCCCCACCAACCCCAGGTTACAGTGTCAATATCCACAATCATAGTCGATTGTATATCCAGCCATACAGGCAGCGCGATTGTGAAATCACCATTTGATGTGTCTGATTCGGGTCCCGAAACGTTCGTGATTCTGATCCGTGCCGTACTTGTATCCTCGACCGGAATCGGCGCCCACATATAGCTGCCG
>DAOVJF010000535.1 GCA_030673355.1 Planctomycetota bacterium
AGCCATAGATGTCACCGTAGTCTTACAGATGCACCGGATTTGGATGGGGTAATTATACACGGAGTACTGCCGACCGCGAATGTTTGTACAGATAAATATTTTAAAGAGTCCAGGTTACCTGTTAATAAAATTTTCAACGTTTGAAAGAACCACCTTTACGCCTGAAGTTTCAGCGGCGTCGATTAAATTCCCAAGATTTTCACGGACCACATCGAGGCCACCCAGTACGAGGTTTCCGTCCGGGACCTCTAATCCGGCTGCCTGCATAGGATGAATCACCGCTAACAAATATCCTGTGGATTTTATCAAGTTTGCTAATGATTTCTTCAACCGTACGGGATCATATGAAAGGTCAATGTAGCGGAGAATCTCAGAATCAGGTTTGTCCATGGGATCATATGGCGCCCTGGTGTTTGCCATTGTGAATGGAATTTCAAGGATGGAAAGGGGATCGGGGCCGGGTTTTCTATAATCGTTACGGCCCGGATGGTAGGGTTCATGAGGCGTGATTTCCCAGTCGAATGCACGATCGATGTCCGCACGCTTTCTACCCGGCAACGCGGAACAATCCGCGATAATACCGATCGAATCGAGAAATATCATGAGTTCACTGGATCCGACCGATTCACCCATCCTGCAAACTTTTGGTCTCCAGCCGCTTTGAGATATCTCCGCCCATATTTTTAGAGCTTCCGATTTCAGTTTCATTGGGTCGCGGATTGGACGCCATTTTTTGGATTCTTTTTCGTAGAGATGCGGATGCCATCCGAGAATACCACCGGATGCATTGACATCGTTCCAGAACTCGGGCCAGCCTTCGATGAGACCCGTAACACTGCCGGTCGTTTCGTTGACCTGCATGTCGGCCCGTACAAACCATGTTACCGGTGTAATTTTTTCGCCGGTGAATTCTGTAATGAAATTTTTCAGTTGGTTATGGAGTTCCAGCAGGCAGTCCATTAAATCATCGAACCGGGGTTTACGCTCGGTTGTATCGTACGCGCCGTCGCAAACATCAACAGTTATAAGAATCGGGAAGTCATGCATGTTGCTGGTTAGTTTGCCGCCGGATCAATTCTTATCCTTTTTGCGCCAGCCTTCGAAATCCGGAAACAGGTAAATACAGAACTCGAATAATGGGTAATTGTGACGGATAGTAACCCGTTTTGTGAGGCTTTTCGCGAAATCGAAAACCTTACAGGGATCGAAATAGTAGAGGTGATCGTCCCGGAAATCGACGTATGTGCTCATCATGTCGATCGCGACACCTTTTTTCGCAAGCTTGAAGCATTTCGCGATCACCTCCTGCATCACGTCCCAGTTGTCAGAATACCTGAAACGGTTATTGAAACCCTGGCTGGAGACGACATAATCGAATTCCATGTCATCCGGGGCATCGAGGACATCCATCTCAATGAATTTCCCATCGGGATGTTTACTCCGAGCCTCCTCCAGAAGTACCGGGACGATATCCATACCCGTGTATGTCATCGGCTGACCGAAATGGCGGCAGTAATCGAGGAATCCTCCGAATCCGCATCCGACATCGAGCACCCGCTGCCCGCCGAGGTCGCCGATCTCCGAAAGCACGCGGTATCGAATGGTCTGGTGCTCATCGGTGCCGGATCCGAGCGTCTCTACAGTACGGCCGAGTTTTTCATAACGCTCGGTGTAGCGTTTGATAATTTCCTGTTTCTCTCTTGCGTCCATATCCCGGTTGCTCTGGAATCCTTATCGATTTCTATCGACATGGTAAGCGAGAGGCCGGACAGGGGCAAGTCGGCAGAATGTTATTCTATTTATTATATTGACAGCAGAGAACCAATATGCTAAACATATTTATAGGATGGGTTTAAATAGCCTGGATAAACTCGATCTTCTTGCACAGGGCGCAATTTTCGACCTGACATGCGCTGAGGACGCTACACATCCGGGAAATTTGTATCGTACAAATGAATTGACCAGGGGTTTGAAGTCCGGATTTTCATACCCGGATATGAATCAATTAGCTCCCTCGGATCAAATGAGGAGGGTGCCGGGAGTTTCTTTTGTAAGCAACTGCGGCCGTCCTATGCCGGTTCTGAAAGTGCTGCAGACATCCCATTGCCAGTTTAATTGCAAGTATTGCGCGTTCAGGAAAGATTCGGATCGGCAGCGGGAAACCCTGACCCCGGAT
>DAOVJF010000304.1 GCA_030673355.1 Planctomycetota bacterium
AATTCCATGCACGGGACGTACATGGGACGGGGGATCATGCGCCGGAGTCGCATGCCACGGTAACTCGTCGACAAGCTAAGGAACGGGTGGTTCAACTTAATGTCTTTCTGAACCGGGCGGTGGCGAGGGTGATGAAGGCTACGGCGAGTAGAGTAAGGTAAAGGACAGGGGTGGTGATGGCTTCGATTCCCGTGCCTTTCATTATCACGCCCCGGAGGATTTCCAGGTACCATCGGAGGGGAATTAAGGTTGACGCGTATTGGACGGGTACGGGCATGTTGTGGACGGGGAAAATAAATCCGCTCAGGAGGATGGTCGGCATCATAACGATAAAGGCGGTGAGGAGCGCCTGCTGCTGGGTTTCGGAGGTGGTGCTTATCAATAGCGCTATGCCGAGGTTGGCAAGAAGGTAAATTCCGGTGAGGCCGTAAAGCGTGAACAGGCTGCCTTTAACCTCCACGCCGAAAATCAGGATCGCGAGTATGAGCATGACGGTCATGAGGATGTAGCCGATGATCGCGTAGGGGATCGTTTTTCCGAGGATGAATTCGACACGCGTGATCGGAGTGACCATGATCTGCTCGATCGTGCCGACTTCCTTCTCGCGGACGATGGCGATGGAGGTCAGGATCATGGTGATAACGATCAGCATTACGCCGATGAGGCTCGGGACATAGAAAAATTTGCTTTCAAGATTCTGGTTGAACCATGCGCGGGTTTCGAAATCGACAAGTCCGGGCATGCCAGCGGGCCCGAGTAAAGCGACCGCTCTCTCAAGTTGTTTACCGGAAGAGTAATCGGCGACGATCTGGTTCGCGTAGCCGAAGACAATCGATACGGTGTTGCTGTCAGTACCGTCGGCGATAAGCTGGAGAATCGCGGTCCGGCCGCCGTTAAGATCGTCCTCGAATCCGGCGGGGAAAACGAGCACCACCCGCGCCGTGGAGTGGTCGAGAACCCTCTCGATATCAGCGTCCGAGTCGAGGTAGTCGACAATTTCGAAATATCCGCTCGAAGTGAATTCGGACAATAATTCGCGTGACGCCGGGGTTTTGTCGTTGTCGAGTACGGCGGTAGTAATATTGGTCACGTCGTTGGTGAGGGCGAACGCGATTACGAGCATCTGCAGAAGCGGGACGCCGAAAACAACCATGCGCATCCTGGGGTCCCTGAATAATTGTAAGAACTCCTTGATGAGCATATGTTTAAGGCGTTTGAGCATTGTCAGTCCAGTTTCAGCTTTAACTGCTTGTGCGACATCGCGATCATGACCAACGCGTAGATGGTCAGGAGCAGGGCGTTCAGCCACATGATTTCAAGGCCGATTCCCTTGAGGTAAATTCCCCTGAGGAGGGCGATGAAATAGCGCGCCGGGACGATATAGGTGATGTATTGAATCCATTGCGGCATATTTTCAATCGCGAACGCGAAACCGCTGAGAAGCATGGTCGGGAGGAAGCTTCCGAGCAGCGCCACCTGGTTGGCGAGAACCATCTTTTTTAAAATAATGCTGAGCATGATTCCGAAGAACAACGCGCCGGTAAGGAAAATCGCGGCCATCCCGAAAATCAGTCCGGTACTTCCGCGAAGGGGGACATGGAAGACGTACTCGCCCATCACAACCGCGATTGCGACATCGACGAATCCGATTACGAAATAGGGTATGATTTTTCCAAGAATGAATTCGGGTCCTCGGATGGGGGTCGAGATGAGCTGTTCCATGGTGCCGAGTTCCCATTCCTTCGCGACCGTTGTGCTTGTGAGCATAGCGGCGATAACCACCATCACGATCGCGATAATTCCGGGGACGATGACGTTCTGGCTTCGGAGCTCCGGGTTGTACCATGCACGCGGCCGCATTTCGACCGGGGAGGAGATCAAGCTTCCGGGAAGTCCCAGCCTGTTCACGCGTTCGACCGCAATTTTCCGATTGTAGAGCATGCCAAGTCCGGTTGTGTAACCAAGCGCGAGCCGCGCCACATTCGCGTCGCTGCCGTCGGCCATGACCTGTATGCTTACACTTTCGGCGGCAAGCACTTTCTCAGAAAAATCAGATGGTATAACAATCGCGACCATTGCGTCACCGGATTCCAGCGCATGGCCGAGGTCGCGATAGTTGTCGAAATAATTCTGGATCGAAAAATAAGGGGTGCCGTTGAAAAAGGCGATCAGGTCGCGGCTTTCGGGGGTGTGGGACTGGTCCCAGATTACGGTCGGGACATTTTTCAGATCCATATTCAATGCATAACCGAACAGGAGGATGAGGAAGATCGGGATCGCGATAGCGAGTGCAAGGCTTCTCCAGTCGCGAAGGACGTGAAGGAATTCCTTTCTGGCAATCGCTTTCAGGCGTTGAAGTTTAATTGCTGAATACCTCCTTTTGTTCGACTTCCTCGATCAGCGAGATGAAAACGTCCTCCATTCCCGGAGTGATATGTTCGATACGTTTCAGGGGATGTCCGATTTTTTTAAGTTCCCGGATGATGGCTTCCCTGGCTTTATCCGCATCGTCGACAACCGCATGGAGTCCCGCTCCGAACAGCGCGACATCACGGACTTCCGGAAGGCTTTCCAACTGCTCGATAACATTCTGCGGGAACGCGCACTGAACATCGAGGATTTGCTCGCGCATCATTTCGGTTTTTAATTCGAGCGGAGTACCGGAGGCGATAATTTTTCCCTGGAAAATCAGGGCGATCCTGTCGCAGTACTCCGCTTCCTCCATGTAGTGGGTGGTGATAAAAACGGTGACGCCGCGGTCGGACATCTCGTAGATGAGGTCCCAGAACCGCCTGCGGCTTAACGGATCGACACCGCTTGTAGGTTCATCGAGAAAAACGATAGGCGGTTCATGGAGTATGGCGCAGGCGAGTGAGAGACGCTGTTTCCAGCCGCCGCTCAGGATCGCGGTCAGGTGGCGCCGGTGCTGGCTTAACCCCGCCATCCCGATCGCCCAGTCCATGCGTTCCCTGAGAATTTTACCACCCAGCCCATAGATGCCGCCGTAGAATGTGATGTTCTCTTCGACCGTTAAATCCTCATAGAGCGAGAATTTCTGCGACATGTAACCGATATGTTTTTTGATGTCCTCGGCCTGCCGGTTAACATCGTACCCGGCCACAGTACCGCCCCCGGATGTAGGCGAGAGAAGTCCGCAGAGCATTCGGATCACGGTGCTTTTACCCGCGCCGTTGGGTCCGAGGAAACCAAATATCTGTCCCCTGCTGACATCGAAACTGACCTTATCCACTGCGGTAAAATCACCGAATTTTCGTGTCAGGTTATCAACCGTAACAGAGATACCATCACCAGTCCCTGAAATAACCTGGTTAAAATTATCCTCTGGTTCAGTGGTTCGTTCGCTTTCAATTTCGGGTTTATCGAGAACGCTCACGAAAACATCTTCAAGGCTCGGGACCCGTTCACGTATTTCATCAAATATGAGGTTCTTACCTGTCAGGAGTTCCCTTATTTCGTTTTCAGCAACCCGGTAATCATCGCAGACTACATGAACGTTGTCGCCAAAAACCTCGATGCTTTCATACCCGGTTTCCTTCTGAAGGAATTTTTTTATTTTTCGCGCATATGGGCTTCTTATCCCGAGAACGCTTCCATGCATCAGTTTCCGTACTTCATCGGGAGTACCCTCGGCGAGGATTTTTCCGTGATCGAGTAGCGCGACACGGTTGCATCGTTCGGCCTCATCGAGGTAGGCGGTGGTGACCAGGATCGCGACCTCCTCTTTTAAAAGCCTGTAGAGAATTCGCCAGAAATCGCGACGGCTGACAGGGTCGACGCCGTTTGTAGGTTCATCGAGGAGGAGAACTTTGGGAGTATGAACAAGCGCGCAGACTAATTGTAATTTTTGTTTCATGCCGCCCGACAGGTTTCCGGCAAGGCGCTTTTTAAATGGCCTCATGTTGGAAAAATCGAGGAGGGAATCGATCTTATCGTCGCGGTCGTTTGAGGGAAGGCCGTAGAGGTCTGCGTAAAAGTCGATATTTTCCCTGACCGTGAGATCGGTGTAAAGCCCGAACCGCTGGCTCATGTAGGCGAGATTGTCCTTCACGAAATCCGCTTCTTTCAGGATGTCGAAACCAGCTATGGTCGCGCTACCGGATGTTGGCTCCATAATGCTTGAGAGCATACGGAGGATGGTGGTTTTCCCGGCGCCGTCGGGGCCGACGAGTCCGAAAATTTCACCGGGCAGGATTTTGAGGTTCAGTGAATCGACCGCGGTGAGCTTATCGAATTTACGGGTAAGGTTTTCAGCAAGTATGGCGGTGTCGGGCGTCATTTTCTCCGGTGGAATGGCTTATACCTGACATTCCTTATTGAACTCCAGTTAATCGCGCATGTCAACCAATCTACTTCCTCTTCTACGCCAACAATGCTAACATTCATGAGTAGTGTGGGCAAGAGGG
>DAOVJF010000515.1 GCA_030673355.1 Planctomycetota bacterium
GGCTTAAAATCCGGCACACGAAAACTCCTGAACGCGGTGTTCATGCATCATGCAGTACAGAACGGCCTGACCGCCGCGATTGTCAATCCGCTCGATGTCAGGGGTTATCACGATTTTGACCGGAACAATATCGACTTTGCCGAAGATCTCATTTTCAACCGGCGCGATGACGCACTTGAGCGATTGATTGAATTGTCCGACGCGACGGATAAATTAATACCGGATTCTGAAACCGAATCGGAAATTGATCTGCCACCTCGGGAATTACTGGCAAAAGCGATTCTTGACAGGAAAGAATCCGGGATTGAATCATTAATTGACAGGTGCCTTGAAAATTCCACCGCAACTGAAATTGTGAATGAAATCCTGCTCCCTGCCATGAAGGAAGTCGGCGACAGGATGGAGCGTCGCGAAACGATCCTCCCGCACGTTCTCCGTTCCGCCGAAGTGATGAAAAAAGCATTGGATTATCTCGAGCCGATGCTTGGATCGGGTGAATCAAAAGAAGATCGCACAGTGATCCTCGCGACTGTTTTTGGCGACGTACATGACATCGGAAAAAATCTCGTCAAGGCAATCGTTTCGAACAACGGATTTAATGTTATCGATCTCGGGAAGCAGGTTCCGGTACGGGAGATAGTCGAAACTGTCGAGCGTGAGAAACCGATGGCGGTTGGACTCTCCGCTTTACTTGTGGCGACCGCCGCGGAAATGGGTTCGTACGTTCAGGCCCTCAAAGAACATAACCTCGATGTCCCTGTTATTGTCGGGGGTGCCGCTGTAAGTCCGGGACTCGCGAAGAAAATTTCAAAAGTGAACGGTGAAGTTTACAAGGCGGGTGTCTGGTATGCCAGGGACGCTTTCGAAGCTCTCGATATCTGCAGATCGATTGCGGGCGAGAACGTTGAATCCGTTGAGGATGTAGATACTGAGGAAATCCCATCGACTGAATCAAAGCCCTCTGTCACTATCTCAAAATCAGCCTGTATTATTACACCTACAAAAATGAGAAAATGGGAGACAATCAGCATTTCAAAACCTGATAATCCGCCGTTCACCGGTGCCAGGACAATTGAATTTACAGTTGACGATCTCCTGTCCGCTGTTACCCAGGAAGAAATAAAAGAACTTCAACTCGACCCGGCTCTGACAATCAAGACGGTTAAAGATGCGACACAATCCGAAATTATCATCGACCCGAAAGGCATCTATGGATTTTTCAATATTAAAAAGGACGGCCAGACTATCACCCTGGCCCATAAAAATCGTGAATTCACTTTTACTTTTCCTGACAAGAAAAAATCCGTACCGAACTGGCTCGATGACGAGGATTACCTGATGCCGTATGTCGCGACAATCGGGTCAGTCGCGGTCGATATTTACCAGGAACTCGAATCCGAAGGCCAGCTCGTCCTTTCAAATCAATGGTCGGAACTTTGTGCACTCCTCGCCGAAGTTACCGCCCGGTTGATCCGTTCAAATATTGCCGCCGAACTAAACCTCCACCCGAAAACCCCGGTACTTGGAGTGTCCCCCGGCTACGCCCTTTGGCCCGACCTTTCAGATCAGCAAAAACTCCAGCATATTCTCAACTGGCAGTCAATCGGCCTCTCCCTCACCTCACGCCATCAGATAGTCCCCGAATTCTCCACAAGCGGAATTGCGATCATCCACCCGGACGCAGGCTATTAGTAACATGTGCATTCTGCGCATGAATATTCAGTCCCATGGGCATTATGCCCATGGTCCGAACTTTGGCCCGTGGCATGCGACTCCGGCGCATGGAAAAATCGCTACATGTGACTCCGGCACATGTTACAATATTTCCTGAGGAGCATCCCAATGAAAACCGATACCGAAAAAGCAGCCTTCGTACCCATGAACGTCGAATACCAGCCCGCTTGGCTTACATGGGTCGCGTCCGTAACCTCCTGCTTGAAATCCCTGAGAATCGATTGCGATCTCGTCGACGTCGCCGGGGTCAGCGGCTACGCTTTTTACATGTCGATCCATTTTGAACTCTGCCCGTCCGGACCCACTGTAGTTCCCATGGGACGGTTATTGTTCGGGCTCACCACGCTCGGTCGCACGACGCTTAATTACCAGAGTGTCGATATCGAGATGAATGAGCCGTTAAGCGACAAAGCCCGCGACCCGTGCAAATACGCCTACGACCTCGCCTCGCGCGAAATTTCCGAAGGGCGCCCGTGCGTGATCTGGGGCTCCTATGTTCCAGAGTACGCGGTCGCGTACGGTGTCGAGGACGGGACTTTCCACGTGAAAAGTTTCAAGGAATGCCTCAAGGAAGAGCAGCCGCCGATCCCGTACGATAAGATCTCCGCGCCCGGAGGGCCCTACATCCTCGCGTTCCCCAATCCAACC
>DAOVJF010000330.1 GCA_030673355.1 Planctomycetota bacterium
AGTCCGAGAATAAACATATCTAAAGGGGATTATAGCATTGGTAGAAAAATTTCAGGTTGTTAAATGCACCGATAAATTTTAAAATAAAATTTTAAATTCGGTGTCGCCTCCACGTGGAACGGAGCGGAGCGGAGTGACGCTTGGAGGTGCTTGGGCTTATGGTGACTTCTGGATATCCTCCCCTTTCAGTCACCATAAGATCAAGCACCTCGAAACTCGCTTCGCTTGCGTCGAGGCGCCACCGATTTTTCTGTTTGGGCATATTTGAAGCCTTCGAGTTCAGTAAGATTTGAGTTAGTAGATTGGTAGATAAACTCAACTTACCTTGGAACATTCGCTGATAACCTGTATTATTTATATAGAATGTGATAACAGAATCATGGGAACCTGTTAAATCAAGTGCGGAGGTTTAACCTACATGGAAAATCGAATATCTCTTCTGGTATTCAGCCTTACATTGATTTTAATAATAATCACGGGCTGCTCCGGGAAATCGAACCCGCCGCTTGTACCGGATATTACGAGGGACCAGGATATCCACGACTCATCCCGAATGCTGATCGGCCTCTGGGATGTAGAGGTAATTCCCGACAGCCGGGGATCCGCGGACATCATTTTCATCCCGGTACGATCTCCCCAGGTCCACCTGAACATCCTCGGGATTATCCAGAATAACCTGCCCGGACTGACTCTCGAACAGCCGATTTCATTAGTCGATAACATTCTCGAATTCACCCTTCGATACCATCACCCCCTGCCCATGCTTAAATACACCGTCTTCGACATGCGAGGGATTTTTATCGGGCACGGCACTAAGACCGGATTCTCGGAAGGCCTTGTTTACGCCGGAGAAACTGATTTCCAGGTTCTGAACGCGGACGGTCATACAAGATTATGGAATCCCGCTGAATATTCCGGAATGGGATATATCGACGGGAAACTCCTGCCGCCGCATTCCGAAGCAAACTACACAGCAACTTTAAATGGATATAAATATTTCACGACCAGTCTTGACCCCGATCAGGATGTCACCACTATGGATATTGCAACTCGAGGGGCATTCCCGGCTGATTTTAGCGCCGCGCGTCATTTCGTGCTGAAACTCAGCGATACGGGACTTCCATTCCAGTACGCGGTCGATGCCAACTGGTGGTTCCCGACCGAGCCGGTCGAAGTTCCCGGGAGTTTCGATGTCGAACGCGCGAACTGCCCCGAACCGTATCATATGGATGTGACAATCGGTCCGGGTATTTCCGCTGTAAGCGGTTCGGCAGGAGTCCAGGTTGATATCTATGACTGGCAGAATGATGTCGAAAATGTGTATCTCGAAGCCCCGGAAATGATTTTCGATACGCTGGTTCTTTCAGACCCTGTCGATATGGACGGGTTCCTGAGATTTAACGGAACCCTGAATAATGATCTGTTACCTCATGGCGATTCCGCGGATATTCTCATTTACGCGGAAGGCACCGATCCGGAGTCGCTGAAAACCTACAGGGACTACCGTTTATACAGCCTTCCTCTTTTCAGATTACCCCCCGGAGGAGTGATAATCACGCTGCAGGACGACATGGCGTATAAAAAAATCGGTGTCGAATACGAATACGGCGGAACGGATTATGACATTCCCGCCGGAAATTTCCCGCCCGTAGACCAGGCCGATCTCGACGGTCCGTGGGATTTCACCGCCGTCCCGAACGATGCCAGCTCGATAAGATCGGCCATCGCTAAAACCGATCCCGAGGTCGCTGGTTTTGCCGGTAACTTCACCGGCTACGTCAATCATTTTTTCAAAACTCAACTGGCGCTTGGAGATACGCCCGAGGAGATCTACCAGGCGGAAGAACACTGGGAAGGCGGTAACGTGCTCAGGTTGTGGGGATTTTATTACGATGGAACGGCTATTCCGGACGGCATCAGTCCGGCGTTCCCGCTCGATCCCCCAATCGACTTCCAATATCCGATCGACATTCACACGCACTATGTTGTGTACGAGGAATACATCATAGGGCCGTCATTTCCCGTGATTCTGCTCACACTGAAAATCAGGTTCGAAATCTGGGGCCTTGGCGAGGGTATCACATTTGCCCCCGAGGAGCCCGGCATATACGGCTGGGGCTGGAACGCGCAGCCGTCCCTGCTGGTCAGAACTTTCGCCAGTCTTGAAACAGGCGGCCTTCTCGGACAGGGTCCTATGGGGGACGCCCTGATGTACGAATTCATCGCCGATGACGGCACAGTGTACGGAATCATGATGGCGGGTAATTCACCTACTGGCGACCCGAATTTCAGCGAAACAACCTTCGAAATACTCGGAAGCGTAAACGTAGCCACACTGAGATCAGTAACGGAGTAGGGGATTTCCGATAACCCTTATATAAAAAATAGCTTACGAATGCCCCGCCATTTAAGGTGGGGAATTTTTTATCCCTGGGGGTGCCGCCCACATGCGACGTTCGACGCCGGGTGCCGCCCACAGACTGAGCGAAGGCGTGTCTGTGGGTGATTCTCATCCTCATTTCCCGAATGCCGACAACAAACTCCCCGGGTGGCGCCCACAGACTGAGCGAAGGCGTGCCTGTGGGTGATGTGATTAGGCAGGCGTTGCGATTATCCGCTACCTCTGCACTTGAGAATGACTTCGTATCAGACGCCGGGTGCCGCCAACATGCGACGTTCGACGCTAGTCGGACGAGCTTGTTGGTGCCAGATGTCCCGCGTGCCGACGCCTCTTGTTTCAGTACCACGACCGTCAGTGAGTGGTTTACCATCTATCCCCGGGTACCGACGTCAAGCTCTACGGGTGCCTTGGCGAAGTCGTGGCCATGGGCGCCGTAGCCGGGTGCCGCCCATACGCGAGGAACGAGCTTATGGGTGCTGGTTCAAACACCGGAGATATCCATGCTCGATGTGCCCAAAGGGTTCATTAGCCACGGATGTAGTGTATGATGCTGGCGGATACTAACTGTTATAAATGGAATTTAACGAACTCAACCTTATTCAGGCTCTCCTCGACGCTGTCAAAGACGAGGGCTATACCGAACCCACCCCGATACAAGTCAAGGCGATACCCCACCTGCTCGACGGCCGCGACCTCATGGGCGGCGCGCAGACCGGTACCGGAAAAACCGCCGCGTTCGCCCTCCCGATCATCCAGAAACTGGTGGAATCCACCCCAAAGGACCGCCGGCGCCGGGTTCGGGCGTTGATACTCGCGCCAACGAGAGAGCTTGCCACCCAGATACACGAAAGTTTCATCGTGTACGGCCGTTACACACCGATCCGCGGTGTCGTAATTTACGGCGGCGTGAGCCAGAATCCGCAGGCCGACGCATTAAAGAAGGGTGTGGATTATGTCGTCGCTACGCCCGGCAGATTACTGGATCTACTCAACCAGCGGCTGGTAAGGCTCGATTCGGTCGAGGTTTTCGTGCTGGATGAAGCCGACCGTATGCTGGATATGGGGTTTATCAAGGACATTAGAAAAATTGTACGCGAGCTTCGGAAGGACCGTCAGACGCTTTTGTTTTCGGCAACTATTCCAAAAGATATAATCAGGCTGGCGGGTAATATCCTGGACGATCCGATAATGGTGGAAGCGACGCCGGAAATACCGACGCTGGATATCATCGACCAGAGAGTTTATTTCGTGGAGCAGCCAAAAAAAATCGATCTACTGAATCACCTTTTAAAAAATCCGGATTTTTTCAGGGTGCTGGTATTCTGCGATACGAAGTCTGCAGTGGATAACGTAGAGTGGCGTTTGAACCGCGCGTCGCAGAAAAAACAGAAGGGCACCCAGCGCCGCAAGACCCGGTGCGCGGAGGCAATACACAGCGGCAGGTCCCAGCGCGCGCGTGAAAGGGCGCTCGATAAATTCAAGAAGGGGAAAATTCAGGTGCTGGTAGCCACCGATATCGCGGCACGGGGGATCGACGTCGAGGATATCGATCTTGTGGTCAATTTTGATTTTCCAAAGGAACCGGAAATTTATATACACAGGATAGGCAGGACAGGTCGCGCGGGAGCCGAGGGAATCGCGATGTCATTCTGTTCACGCTATGACCGTCCGATGATGCGGCAGATCGAGCTTCTGATTAAACAGCACAT
>DAOVJF010000349.1 GCA_030673355.1 Planctomycetota bacterium
AATTTTCACCGTAATCAGCGAATAAGTCTCTAAGGAGGAGGTTGCCGTTGGAGGGATGGAAATGAACCGAATCGATGAATTCTTCCCGGCTTCCACCGAAACTCTCCACCCTGGTATAGTTCCGGTAAGTCCCCCCCGCACTCGCGACAGCATCCTCAAGAAATTCAATTGTCTCCTGGAGAATCGGACGCGCGCCAAGCGAGACAAACCGGTCGATGAGGTCGTGGTGCAGGGGTAAAGAGACCGCATACACATCAATATCGCGATCGTTACAGAACTCAAGGAGATCGAGAAAGTATTGCTTCCGTTCCCCGGACAGATGGGTAAATTCATCGATCCCGAATCTCTCGTACGGGTAGGTCCTGACATCGTACTCAAGCCTGTCCTGGACATTTTCATAAATATTGTCGGGAAGCATCGGGAAACCGTCGGCACGGAATTCATACAATATTTCAGGTTCACCTCCGCTTATTTCCCGTCCGATTACATTAATCGATTTAATTGCCTGCTCGATTGAAAATAATCTCCCGAATTTTTCCGAAAGAACGAGCCATTCAGGATTCCCATCGAAATACCGGGTGTAAGCCCTTGTAAGGCGTCCTTCGGGATGCACGATCTGAGTCGGGTGGAAAACTTCCGGCTCCACACCCACAATTACGAGTTTAATGGGCGCGTTGTATTCTTCCACCGCCATTCTGAGAATCGCGTACTCAACCTCAGCCACTGCGTTCGGAACTCCCCACATGAAACACCGCTTGCCGGTAAGCTCGGTAATAACTTCGGGGTCGAGAAAGGTTACCCTCGAACTCCCGATTACGAGCGCTTCCGGCGGGGGATCGAGTTCGAGAAACATTTCGAGCTTCAACTGGTAGCGGTTGATTTCCAATGGCGGCAACAGGCCGGTCCCATAAATGCTGAATGGGTCGACAACGAGATTCAGTATCGCAACAACAAGGAGGAAAACAAACCAAACAGCCAGCATGTATTTCCAGAAAACCGGACGTGATTTCAACGGCTTGCTTATGGACTGTATTGTTGGACCGGCAGGCATTTTCAGGATGGAACGCCAGAGTCAGCGGATCGATTCGATTTTCGAAACGATATGTTCGAGTTCATCAGTGAGAAGGCGTGTTGAATTTTCACCGGCTGGATTCACCACCGGGTTGAAATCTGAATACCAGGACCTGAATTCCGCTCCCGAAATGTCCGGTCCATTACCCCCCCTCACCATCGTCCGGTCTCCGGTACCGGGGTCAATTACGATGAGAATCCCTTTGAGGCCTGTACCCGAACCCATTTTCCATGTGTTGTAGAGGGTGTATGAAATACCATCGAGCGAGTAACCCGACCTACGTTCATCGTTGTATGTAATTAGGTCCTTAATGGTTTTGGGAACGATAAAAAACCCAAGATCGAAGCCTTTGGATTTTCCGATCGCGTCGATTCGGCCGCGGATGCTGCCCGCACTGGATTCATCGAGAATTCCGTCGGGATCGGTCAGGCTACCGGTGCGTACCGGTGGTGGGTGAAGAGGTAATTCCTCATCCGACAACTGGTAGCCGCAGTAGTAGCAGAAAATTTCCTTTTCGTCCCATACCTCGCCGCAAATCGGGCAGGGCGGGAGTTCTTCCGGCTCACTGTCTTCGGGCGGTTTTTCCTCCAGGGTTTTGGATCGTGACCGCTCTAGCCAGTTGGTGACCATCATGACGAGCCATTCTCTCATCCTTCCGCCACCTCCCCCTCAGTGGGATCGGAACTTTCCCGCGGTGTTTCCCCGGCCAGGATTTTTAATGGGGATTTTGCAGTGAGAACGGTCCTGTTCGCGAATCCGCGGGTGCCCTCGCTGAAAGTCACCTTGAGGATCCGTTCATTCGGGACATCCATCAGGCCTGGATGGCCTTTGGGTGGGACAGGATAGCAGACCGACCATGTCTCATCGCATTTTGAACAACGGTAAGAATGTTCGCCGTAGCCGAATGTCAGGTGCGATGACTCACCGGCCACGCGACCCTTGAGTAATTTCCCGACATCCCGGCAATACGGGCATATATTTCCTTTAGCCATAATATGTAAATGGTTTTAAATCCTCATTCTGATGAGTATTTATCTATCGGTAACAGTTATCAAATCCCTGATGTCCTCGAAACGCCCTTCCGCAATCCCCTCCACAAGCATAATGTCCTCAATCTTCTCGAAAGCTGTGTGTGCCAGGCGGTATTCGATAATCCTGCGGGCAAATTCTTCGCCGATTCCGGGGAGGGTCTGCAATTCGAAAGTATTGGCGGTATTGATATTTACTTTTTGAGAACCCGGTTCTCCAGGCTCATTTGCATTAAAATCGCCAGGGGAGATCGGTACACGATTGATTTGAACTCCCTGCGAGGATTCACCCCCCGGGTTAGATGAACCCGATCCATCGACACTTGGAATAATTATACGCTGTCCGTCCTCAAGCAGCTCAGCCAGGTTGATTCTCGAACGGTCGGCATCGGATGCAAGTCCCCCGGCAGCTTCAACAGCATCGGAAACCCTTGCCCCTGCCGGAAGATAGATGAGTCCCGGCGATTCGACAGCACCCTCTACCTGCACCAGGATTCCGCCGGTACCGTGCGGAATGTCCTCGCCAAGTTCGACCCTGATAAGATTATTCTGGTAATACTGCCATCCCGCGTAGAGAAGCGTGATTACGAAAAAAACGAGGAGTGCGACACGTTCGTTACGGGTGATAGCCGGGGAATCGGAGGGGGGCTTTGGTGCTTTACCCGAATTGTCTGGCGAACCGGTCATCGAGGATATATTATCCTCTTTTCATGCCTGTGAGCAAGCAGGATTTGAATTATTAAACAAATGGAAATCCAAATTTTCAGCCATTTCGACCGCATCTGGCGCCTGGCAAGGATGATAATTATTTAATCGAATATAACCCAGCGGGTCAGGCATCTGGAAAGGCGAGGTCCGACAGATCGAAATTGTCCGGCATGCTTATATCTATCCTGTCGATTTTCCATCCTCCCCCTCCTTTAACAAGGACGTACTGCATGAAATCAACGCCTTCAAACCATACATTAGCGGTATTTCCGGAAATGCTGGATTCAAGCTGTTCACTGAGTTTAGATGCAGAAGGTTTATCATCCTCATTCGTTTGAAAACCCTGGGGCATCATCGCCATGGCGGCGTCAAGAGAGCTGAGGTAAAGGTTATTGAAATTCTGGGTGCAATACCTTTTGGCCCTGTCAGAGTTTCCGTCGCCGATGGCCAGAAGAAATTCAGCTACAACACCTTCGGGCGATTTCGAAGCGCATCCTGCAAGTGCCGGCAAATTAATAATCAGGATGAATAGAACGAGGATAATGCTTCCCTTACTGCTGTGGGGCAATATTGTTTTGCTGTACATTGAATAGCCCTCCCTGAAGGGATTATTTGATGCTGAAAACTATAAGGGTAAATGTATGGGATTACAATTCGATTTGATATATATATTATCAAGGGGACCGGCAACACGGTTAGGGTTCAGACGAGGGTGATGTTGAGAAGGATTTTCGGGAGTTAAAATTGATTGGGCATATTTAGCATTGATTTATCTCGTACACTTGCATTGGGGGTTGATTCAGGATTATTTTAAGGTCGGGGACACCTGCTTTTCGACGGGCGAAAAGAGGTGTCCCCTTACAGTCACGACCCCGGGGACATGTCTTTTTTCTCCAGTTACACGGTTGAATCATGCTATGTGGTGATTAGGGAAAAAAGCACGTGTCCCCCATGCGGATTGATTTACGTCGACAAGCACGTTCGACACGGAGATTTTCGAGGTGTGCGGGATGGAGATGTCTCACTGAGCTTGTCAACGCCACCCGTTTTTGGTCGCAGCCACGCGTTTAG
>DAOVJF010000248.1 GCA_030673355.1 Planctomycetota bacterium
AGTTGACAGATGATGTCAGGATTCACGAGATGTTTGTCGGGATGGGGTAATAATTTGTAACTAAACATTAAACCTGAAATGGATGATGTCGCCGTCCTGGACGATGTATTCCTTCTTTTCCAAACGATATTTCCCGGCTTTTCTCACCGCATCGACGCTTCCTAACTCCTCCAGGTCAATAAAACTCATTACCTCAGCCCTGATGAATCCGCGCTGGATGTCGCCATGCACCTTCCCTGCAGCATTAAAAGCCGTAGTTCCGGTCGGGATCGGACGCGCGGCAGCCTCTTTCGGTCCTCCGGTGAAATATGTGATTAAACCCAGACGCTTATAAACCGCGGTGAGGAATCGGTCCTGGATGGTTTTCTCTATCCTCAGATCATCGAGAAATTCCTTCCTGTCTACAGGATCCATCTCCATGATTTCCGTTTCAATCGCAAGGCTCGCGGCGCCCGCACCCCATCCGTACTCATCGCATTTACCCTTTATATCCTCAGGTATTCCACGACCGCCACTGCCGAATTCCGCGTTCTCATCCACATTCCAGACAATAATGCCATCCTTCATTGTCAGCAGTTCATATGTCTCCAACTGCATCTTATCGATGTCGGCAAGATCTCCCTTGCGTAAGAATTTCCCTTCACCCAGCAGAGCCATGGACTTCTCGATAGCTTTAAGCTCCCTTGTAAGGTCCTTTTTACCCCTTTCGTATTCTTTTAACACCTTTTTATGTCGAATCTCCAGAACCGCAAGGTCCTGGATTATCAGATCCCCGAAACATATCTCGATGTCGCGCGCGCCGTCGACACTTCCGGAAGGATGCATGACCGCCGGAGCCGGGAATGCCCGGATCACCAGGGCGAGGAAATCGGCGTTCCGTACCATCCCCAGCATCTCTGCACTAAGGCTTTTAGCGACATCCGCCGGGAATCCCTCCGGGTCAATAAACACGATCTCAGGATATGTAATCTTTTTGGATTCGTCGAGTTTCGCTACAAGATCGACTCTTGGTTCCGGGACCGTAGCTCTGCCGAGTCTCCTTCGTGGTTTTCCGCTCGGGGGTTCCAGCGGCTGCCCTGTCATGGAATAGAAAATGCTGGATTTTCCGCTCTGTCCGAGACCGATGATACCGACACGCATATCAAAAACCCTCCCTGGGGGGGTGATGCATTAATGTTAACCCTTAGAACGGAGAGAGGCAAGTGTAATTTTCTGCAGGAATTTTAATTAATCCCCTCTTACCAGTAGACATTTACCCCATTAGCCTGGAGTTGAGGAATATAATCATTGATGGAAGTATCACTCAGCGGATTGACATTAATTCGGACCTTATCGCCATCGCCAAGGCCACCGTTATTTGAGTTTGTAACCAGCGGACTTATGTCTGTGATCTGATTGACTGATAAATACAGGTGTTCAAGGTTAGTTAAATCCTGGAGCGAACTTATGTCGGTGATCTGATTGAGTGATAAATACAGGTTTTCAAGGCTAGTTAAATCCTGGAGCGGTGAAACATCCGATACCTGGTTTTCGCTAATACTCAGCTGAGTCAGTTTGGTCAATCCTGAGAGTGATTCTATCTCACTGACTTGGTTATTATTGAGTATCAGGGTCGTGAGGTTAACTAATCCACCAAGCGGACTTATATCCGAAATTCCATTTCCATCCAGATCCAGAAAGGTCAATCCGGTCAGGTTACCGAGTGGACTTAAATCCACTAAATCGCAGAATTTCATAATCAGAGTATTTAATTCGGGAAGGCTTTCCAACGGGCTTAAATCCTCTACATTTGTCGAAAACATGTCTAAAATTCTGAGTTTTTTCAATCCTCCCAGGGCGCTGATATCAGTAAAAGGATTGACACCAATCAGGAGTGTCTCCAACTCAACAAGGCCGGCAATGGGACTTAAATCCTCAATTGAATTGTAGTATATATTAAGGTATGTCAGGTTCGTAAGGTCAGAAACTGGCTCGAGACTATCCATAAAGACGTACCATAATGAAAGCCATGTCAGATTTGTGAGAGCCGATAAAGGGCTGATGTCATGGATATCGCTGCAAAAATCCAGATTGAGTTTTTCCAGGGCAATACAGTACTGTAACCCTTCCAGGTTTTTAACAAACTTCAAGCGAGCGTCCAGTTCAGTCAGTTCAAGCAGGTCTGTCTGAAAGATTGGCCCGGACGGCTTGTTTATCCCACTACGTACAAGCCCTTCGAGAATTGGATCGGTAAATTCCACCTCAAACAGCCCAATCTCAATTTCAAACGCATCATATCCAAAGTTCCCCTCATCATCTAAAACTTGTAATCTTACGGTATAAACACCATAGGTTGGATATTGGGCGATTACTTCAAAACCCGTTAGGTCAAATCTACCATCATTTTCAAGGTCCCATGAGTATTGAACGAGTTCCCCTCCATCGGGATCATATGAGCCTTCGGCCGATAAATTTACGGGTTCATTAATTCCAACCACATATTTCCCCGCTTTAGCGAAGGCTACGGGTGAAGTCTCTGAACTTTCGCCCACGATAATCTCCAGGGCATAATGACCGAGGAAACCGTCATCATCTTTGACACGAAACTTAACCACATGAGTGCCAATTGAATCGAAGACACCGACCGTGGCTGGCCCGTAGAGAAAATACTCCCCGGTATTATCAAGGTCCCATTCGTATTCCTGAATATCGCCACCATCCGGGTCGTACGAGCCATCGTCCTCAAAATATACTGCCTCACCTGGTTCTGCTTCATACTTATCGGCTTTGGCAATGGCAATGGGTGCGTAAGGCCCGGGCACAATATGATAAACAATTGTAAAATCCTTAACAGCGCCGTAATAGAAGTCAACATCCTCTAATTCTCCGAAAATACAAATATCATTTTGGAGTACATCCAGAAAAACGCTCCCGTACAGTTTGCTTTCAGGTGGCCAGTGATAATTTACAAGGGTAGTATCTTTTTGATACCCATTTGTCAGATTATTTAAGACAGCAAAGTCCAATGGTTGGTATACATATGGCTTGTATCCGCTATCTACCTTGCCTGTGAATAAAAAATAATCCGTATAAACCACCATGTTGTCTTCAATGTCCAGCGATATTGTCGGGTAGATTGAGTGTACTGGAAACCCGGATTCTGCCCTTGTATAGATCGACTCGAACTCACCTTCTGCAATGTAAGTGTCTATCGAATCAAAGGCAAATTCAGTGAAAACGCATCCACCGGTGTTGTAACCACTGAAACCGGTATCGAAATTGAATGGCAATGCTTGCTCCACACCAGGAAACTCGCTGTCATACAGAAGGAATTCACCATCCAGATAATCATACACCGTTACAGCGTAGCCCTTGAATAAAGGGGTATGGGTCCACATTATTAAAAGCTGCGGCTGGCCGGTAAGTGAAAGTGCATTGATCAGGACGTTTCCCGCCAGCTGATCATCGCCCATCGCACCAGATGCCTCGAGCGATTCCAGGATCGCTATCCAATTAGGCCTTGATAACATGTGGGCTCTGGCAGCAAGCTCATGGGCGGTAACATCATCGTGACCGGTGTCCGGAATCCCCTGGAAATATTTATCGATCAAGTCGCCGCTATCCTCGATTAAGCCAAGATTTCGCATCGTGTAGTACCATGACGAATACAATGCCGTCCCAAGGCTGTTTCTACCCTCAATTTCGTTAGTATCCCAGGATTTGAAGTTCTGAATAAAGAAACCGTCAGTAATGGCTTTGAAATCGCTTTCCCCTGATTCCGCATGTCTGGCAGCCTGACTACCTTTCACTGATGATTCCCAATAATAGATCGCGTAGTCACCCGGATGGCAGGTCCTGATTGCCAGGGTTCCAGCTAACTCGTCGATTTCTACAACACCTGTACATCGGATCAGTCCCGTATCCAGGTCGATAAAGCAGCCAACCAGGTTGTCAGTATCCAGGGCCTTTGATTTATCGAAGGGAATTGTCAGTGTGAGGGGGACCAGGGATTTAACCGCCTTTTCATACTCGAGCCTTATAACCCTACTCACGAGGATCCCATCCGGGTTTGGCAGGTTAGTTGCAGGCTGGTTGTAATATAAAATTGTGCAATTATGCTCTGACTCAAATGCGCCTGGGGGAACCTGGAATTCAACTCCATCGACTGCGGTATCAATTCCATTAACAACTAACGTTCCGCCGTCCGGACCAATAGTGCCCGATGCAACCAGTACGGGAGAATTTTGAGGGGGCTGGTTATCGTCATTCGTGTCGTTACCGATCGGATCGCTACCACCGCCGCACCCTGTGAAGAAGAAGCCCAGTGTCAGGATCGTGAATGCTGATTGAATAACTTTCATTACCTTAATACCTCCATCAGGATATTAGAGTATACCATGTAAAATCTAATTTCCATAAAAGAAAATAAAAAAATAATCCCTTCATGCGGGATTGCTGTGGGTTATTGGTAAAAGATGAATTTTACAATTCGTCGTCGAGGAGTTCCGGGCTGGCTTCGTCGAGAAGGTTTTCCTCGGGCATTTCGTCGAGATGACCGTCACCCGGGCCGACACCGACCTCAGAGCTGTCAGGAACCTCGTCGAGAAGGTGTGCGGCCTCGACAACATCACCAATCTCTTCCTTGCGCAGGGTCGTGATACGCATAGCTTCATCAATGGTAGTTATCCCTCTCAGGACTTTAAGCAATGCCGACTGCTCCAGTGTCACCATTCCCTCTGCAACGGCTTGTTTACGGATATCGTCGGTAGATGCGTCACGCAAAATAAGTTCGCGGATTTTGGGACTTACCCGCATCGCTTCAAAGACCCCTGAACGCCCCTTGTAACCGGTACCGCGACAAATTGTACAGCCGCGTCCCTTAAACAGCCTGGCCTTTGTGAGGGCCTCATCCACCCTGATATAACGGTTGTCGGAACCGAAGTAACGCCTGAATGTGGTCCTGAATTCCTCGGTAATCGGGAGAGGCTCCTTGCATACCGAGCATACGGTTCGGAGTAGCC
>DAOVJF010000528.1 GCA_030673355.1 Planctomycetota bacterium
CGTCTCGACAGGAGTCTCGCCCTCCCTTTAAATATACACCTTAACTGCTTTGTGAATTTGTGAAAGGATTTTTTTATTATGTGATAACCTTGAGCCGCCTGCGGTACGATAATGCAAGGACAATGTTGGGATAATGCCATCGAAAGATATGGAGAAAGGACGGAAGATCATATTCTCGGGACCGCCCGGTTCCGGGAAGACACGCAAATTAATAGAAATTTTCAATACTGCCCGAAGGGAAAGCCGGGAAGATAAGGTCCTGTTTCTCGTTCCCGATTCCCCCGCGAAAGAACATATCCGCGACATTATCGCCCGTCACAGCCCAATCGATGTTCCCCAGGCATTTTCGGATCGGGGAATTCATTCGCTCTATTCCTACACAAAAAAAATTGGCGGCCACTTGACAGCAGGGAAAATCCACCTGCACGCCTTGATTAATAAATGGGTCGATGATAACAAAATCAATGCAGTTAAGAATCCTGTATTGAAAACCCCTGGCGGTAGGATAGCTCTCGAACGTGCGATTTCAACGCTCAGGTCGAACGGATATAATTCTGAGTCTCTCGGCACCCTTCCTAAATCAGTAATTGGACAAAATTCAGCGCTTCTTACGGGTCTGAAACTTTGGGAAGAATGGCTTTCGGAAACCGGAAAGTTGGATGAGCTGGATATACTTGAAAAGGCGGTTGAGAAAGCGGGTGCAGCGAAGTGGGATACGATCCTGATAGATGGATTTACCGAATTCAATCCACTTCAATGGAAGGTAATCGAGAAATTAGTTGCCACAACCAGTAATGCTTTGGTCGCGCTCGACCCTAAACAGATTCCGTCGCAGGACATATACAATAAATTTATCCATTTGGGATTTAAAGAGGAAAAACTCGATGCCGGTTTACGGTGGGGAAAAAACGAAGACCTTCGATGGCTCGCGGATGTCGAATCCTGGGATATTCATTCAAGCAAGCCCGATTCCTGCAAGGAAAATCATGGTGAAAATCGGATCAAAATAATCAAGGCGGGGAATCCCAGGATTGAAGCATCGCAGCTTGCGAGGGAAGTGGCAGGGTGTATCGCGGACGGCTTTGAATACAAGGATATTGCGATCCTCACACCGTCGCTTGGGACAATCCATCGGGTTCTCAAATCGGAATTTTCACGTGCCGGGATTCCAATAAGGTTTTACCTGACGATTCCCCTTATGGAAACAGGACCCGGGAATCTGGTCAGGCAATTACTCGAAATAGTTGGTGGAAACTGGGATGACAGGGATGTTTGCTCGTTACTGTCGAATCCTGTTTCCGGGATTCCGGGTGAGGATGCATCCAGGGCAAATTATGTGACAAGCACGAAAAGGCGTCTTGGAAGCATGGACGCCTGGCTTGGATGGGCAGATAAAAATGCCGGGGAACCCACAAAAAAATTCCTTCATAAACTGGCTGAACTTAGTATCAAGAAGGAAATCGATCCATCTGAATTTGCAGGGGAAATAATTCGGGTCGCGGGAGATAAGATCCGCGCAAGCTGGGTAGAATTTCCTGACGATTTAATAAAAGATGAAGGATGGGCGTGGCGTGCGGTTGAATCTTGTCTAATACAATCGGCAAACGTGTATAAGGAATTTCATCCAGAATCAACGCCTGGGTTTATTACGGAATTCTTAAAATCGGAACTCAGCCTTGCGAAAGGTAAACCCCTCGATCGAAGGAGCGAGTGTGTAAATGCGGTAACGCTGCTCGGATCCCGAACATGGGGGATTAAGGTAGCCATGGTATGCGGCCTTTCACGGGACAATTTCCCTAAAAAGCCAAGTAAAAACCCATTCCTTCCTGATGAACTCCGTACGAAACTCGATCCGCCAATGCCATCGTACGATGATTTAAAGGATCGCGAGGAAGCGCTTTTCAGAATCGCGGTGACACGCGCGAGCGATCGGATAACGCTCTCATGGCCATCGACCGATTCATCCGGGTCGCCCAACCTGCCTTCGGGACCCATAGAGAAACTGGTTGAATGGATTCTTAACGGTGAAGAACCCGTAACGATCGAACACGATCCGCAGGGGGATGTTAATCAATGTGTTTTCGCGCAAGATCTGGCGTCGCTCGCACTCGAAAATAAAATCGATGACCCGGAGTTGATTGAATCGGTATCGGCCGATGTGGGAATCCCGCTTATTGAAGCGCTTAATTCAGAAAAATATGAATCAGTGACAATTGAAGACAGGGAATTTCTTTCCGGCAGCGCAACCGGATCGAAGGGTAAGCCGGTCTCGCCGACCGACCTGAACC
>DAOVJF010000216.1 GCA_030673355.1 Planctomycetota bacterium
AGGGAGAAATGTTTGTCGTGCTGGATGGCTGTCATGATGAACTGAGGATCATAATGCGGAAAAAGTTGATTCAAGGCAACTTCCGGGGTAGCATTATTGTGTCGGAATGAGACGATACGATTTCATAAACTGGTTCGAGGATGTCCGGGTTGGCACACGCCGCCTGATCTCCATGATGCCCGAAGATTCATTCGAATTCCGGCTTCACTCGAATTCCCAAACCATGCTACAGCTCGCGCAGATGTTCGCAAAACTCGAGGAACAGTTTGTTAAGGGAGTATGCACCGGCGACTGGACCGATCCGACTCACCCGACTGATACCCGCAGCCAGCAATTCCGCGCGTACGAGGAGGAGACAGACGATTTCCTTGATGAAAACTATGATATCGAGTCTCCCGATACAATAGATGAAATTCTCGATCACCTCGACCGTATTCACCAGGATGCGCTTGATATCCTCGCATTGATTTCAGATAAGGAATTCCTGACGCTTCGTGTTGCCGTACCATGGGGAGAGGAAGGGACGATCCAGAGGCTTTTGATCGGGATGGTGGAAAGGGAAATCCACCATCGCAGCGAATTATATTTTGCCCTGAGGGAATCCGGAGTGCCGGTATCGGAAATGATTATCTGGGGACCTTAGTTAATTTCCATGCGGCATTCCGCTTTGACTTGCTCATTAACCCGATTTAATGTAGATTTCTTCCTGTATTATGGGGAGTAAACAAAAACACCTGACGATCCGGGACGAAAAAGAAATGTTCAAGAATCATATAAAAATAATCTCAAAAATCCTCTTATTCGCTTTTATTTCGATGTTTGGCGGGTTCGCATCTCCGGTGGTGTTCGCGCAGGGCGACATTTCGGATTTCAGGGAAACTTTCCAGGTGTTCGCACAGTCGCGGGATGCCTACCGGACATTCGACATCAGCCCGGATGAGGTTGTGTATCCGCTTCCCGACGCCTACACGATCGGTCCCGGGGACACGATGCAGATAATCCTGTCGGGTATGATTATGGACTCGATGGTTGTGCAGGTGGGTCCGCAGGGCGATATTTTTGTGCCGCCCGCGGGGCTTCTCGATGTAGAAGGTTTAACTGTCGGTGAATTGACGGATTATGTCGATGTTGAATTATCCAACTATCTAATTAATTACGAACTTCAGGTTCAACTCCTTAAAGCGCGGCGGATAAAGGTATATCTTCTCGGGCAGGTTCGACAGCCGGGGCAGTATATTTCCCTCGCCGGGACATCGGCAATCGGCCTTATACAGACTGCCGGATCGCTGGTGACAAATCCTCAAACCATTAATTTTGAGGAGCCCGAGATCGTCCATCCCTATTTTCGCGCGCTGACTTCGGGTGCCGGACGATGGCTTGAGGTCTGGCGTGATGAAGAGCGGGTCGCGAGAATCGATATCGCCGAGGTTGCTATCAGGGGCAGGACCGGTGGGGATTTTATCCTTGAAGACGGTGACGCTCTGTACATGGTGCCGAATTCGCATCCGGTTATCGTGCGGGGAGGAGTCTCGAGGCCCGGAACATATGAAATCCGGCAGAATGATACAGTACTTGATTTAATCGCCCAGGCGGGAGGATACCGTGCGATGATGATGCTCAGCGATGTGGATGTTGAGCGTCCGAATCCGGGGGGGGAACCGGGAAGTACACTGATTCCGTTGAATCTTGCCGACCCGGATTTCAATCCGCGTGAATTCCAGCTCCAGCCGGGCGACCTCCTTCGCGTACCGGAGGTAAAAGACCTGGTTTATGTGCTGGGCGCGGTGTGGGGTCCGACGGCTGTTGATTTTCACGAGGGCTGGACGGTGCTCGATTACCTCGCGGAGGTTGGCGGACCGGTTGAGCCGTCGGATCACAGCTCGATCAGGGTTATTAAATTCCCATTGTCCGATGAGCAGGATATCGTTCATTTCAACATGAAAGACCTGTATATGGGTGAAGAGGTCCTTAATATCCCCATTGAACCGGGCGACCTGATCTGGGTACCCTGGGACAACCAGCCGTACTATGGTGTGGGCGTGACAGGTGCGATCGCTACGATCCTTGGGCAGACATTGGGATTGGTAAGAATATTGAGGGATTATTGATTGAGCCCTCCCTGACGGGGCTGTTGAAAAAGTACTAAATCCCGTAGCGCAGGACGCCGGCCTGCTGTACCGCGGACGGCCCGTCCGCAGGGAGAGCGGTATCGGAAGTTTTGACCCCTTGTGATTTTTCAGTCTAACCACTTTTTCAACAGCCCCTGACGATCAGGCCGCTGTGATGGGTTGCAATCCATCCCCGACAGTTTATACTACCAACCGAGATGTCTACAGAATCAACTGGCAATGAAAATTTACCCGTTCCTCTTATGGCGCCTCTGCGTGCTTTTCACGAACAGGAGAACGAGATCCTGGAATCCACCGCGCGGGTTCTTAAATCCGGGATGTGGGTTTATTCAAACGAGGGAAAAGCCCTTGAGAATGAACTTGCGCAATATATGGGATGTAAACGTGCGGTTGTTGTAAGCTCCGGTACGGATGCACTTCTCCTTTCTCTACAGGCCCTGGGAGTTAAACCCGGTGATGAGGTGATCACGCCCGCTTACTCGTTTTTTGCATCGGCATCGGTCATTCAGCATCTCGGAGCGATACCGGTATTCTGCGATGTCGACGATAAGACTTTTAATATCAGTCCCGATGCGGTCGAAGCCAGGATTACCAAAAAAACGGTCGGATTTATCGCGGTACACCTGTACGGCCTTCCGGCGGATATGACCCGTCTCAGGGAGATCGCCGACAGTCATGGCATTTTTATTCTTGAGGATGCGGCACAGGCGATCGGTGCGAAAGTCGATGGTCGGGCTGCCGGTACGCTTGGCGACCTCGCAGCGTTCAGCTTTTATCCCACAAAAAATCTTTCCGCCTGCGGTGAGGGCGGATGCATTACCGGAACCGACATGGACGCGATCGAGATCGCGTCGAAACTCAGGCTTCACGGCGAAACGGAACGGTACCATCACAGCCTTCTCGGGCGTAACTGCCGTATAGATGAACTGCAAAGCTCAATAGTGAGATTGAAACTGAAAAAACTCCAGGAATGGACCAGCCGACGGCAGGAAATCGCGGAACGATATACCGATGCCTGGGCCGATCTCCCGTTGAGGGTGCCCTATGTTCCAGGCGGATTTGAACATGTTTATCATCTCTACGTCATCAAATCCCGCGATCGCAACCGGCTGAGGGATTTCCTGAACGAAAGGAAGATAGGTAACGGCGTTTATTATCCGGTCTCTCTTCCCGGGCTTGAGATTTTTAAAGGCCTTGGCTGCCACCCCCAGGAATTCCCTGTATCGGAACAATGTTGCCGCGAGGTTCTCGCCTTACCGATGTTCCCGCAGTTGACCGATGAGGAAGTGGAGACGGTCATCCAGGCGGTCTACGATTTCCATGGCAGCCGTGGATTGTAAAAATTAATTGACATTAGAATCCCACTGGTGAACGAGATGTCAGACCGGAACAATATAAGCGAACACGACCGGCTTTCGGACGAACTCGAAAGCCGCAGAAATAACCTTAACCGTTTCCTGGACCACGGGATCAATCCATGGGGGGGGCGGTTCGAATCGACTCATGCTATCGATAATCTCCACTCGGCATACGGGGACTCCGCTAAAGAAGCTTTAGAGGAAGAAAAACTTGAAGTGTCGCTTGCCGGACGGCTGGTCGCGCTTCGCAAGCATGGGAAAGTTCGATTCGGAAATATCCTCGATTCGTCCGGTTCGATCCAGTTGTTCCTTAAAATCAACGAGCTACAGGGTAAGCTGGCAATCGAAGGAAATGAAATCAACCAGTGGGACCTTCTCGACTGGTTGAATCTCGGTGACTGGATCGGTGTGTCCGGTACATTAATGAAAACGAAGACGGGAGAATTAACGGTGCGGGTATCCGACTGGAAAATTCTCTCGAAAGCGCTTCGCCCGCTTCCCGAAAAATATCATGGCCTGCAGGATAAGGAACTCAGATACAGATTCAGGTATCTCGACCTGATCGCCAATCCCGATGTCAGGAAGGTTTTTGTCGCGCGGACCAAAGTAATTAAATCGGTCCGTGAGGTTTTAGACAACCGGGGGTACATGGAAGTCGAGACTCCGGCGCTCCATCAAATTGCGGGAGGTGCCGCTGCAAGGCCGTTTACCACCCATCACAACGCCCTGGATATCGATCTTCACCTCCGAATTTCGCTTGAACTCCACCTGAAGCGGCTGATGATCGGCGGGTTCGAGCGTGTTTACGAAATTGGACGAATCTTCCGTAACGAGGGGATGGACCGGGATCACAATCCTGAATTCACAATGCTTGAATCGTACGAGGCGTTTGGAAACCTCGATACGGTAATGGAAATGACAGAGGAAATCTCCAGGAAAGCTGTTATGGCTGTAAGGGGCGAGACCACGACTATTTTCAGGGACCACGAGATCGATCTGGGCCCGGCGTTCGCGATAAAGGATTACAGCGACCTTCTTGAAGAATACTCGGGTGTCGATATCAGGGGAGAACGCGACAGGGATGTTCTTTTCAAAGCCTGTAGTAACCGGAACCTCGATGTTGAGGATGGCGCGTCGGCCGGGAAATTGATCGACATACTGTTCGATGAACTGGTCGAACCGAACCTGGTCCAGCCGACTTTCGTTATTAATTATCCGGTTGAGATGTCACCGCTCGCGAGGATGCACCCCGACCGTCCGGGATTCGTGCAGCGATTTGAATTATTCATCGCCGGGCATGAAATCGCCAACGCGTTTACCGAATTGAACGACCCGATCGATCAGAGAAAGCGTTTCGAAGCACAGGCGAAAATGCGTGCCGAGGGCGATGATGAGGCGCATCCGGTGGATGAGGATTTTATAAACGCGCTCGAACACGGGATGCCCCCAGCGGGTGGGCTGGGCCTTGGAATCGACCGCCTCGTGATGCTCGCGACCGGCGCGCATTCGATCCGGGATGTCATATTTTTCCCGATGATGAGGTAGGCCCATATCTATCTGATATGGAAAAATTTTTCATATGAAACAACCCGTGTTTTCTGATAAGATTCTCCCAATAACTCACAGGAGGGATCATAATGATCCGAAAATTACTCTCAACGCAAATAATTTTGTTAGTTTTAATTTTCAGCTTTGGGATATCCGGAACCGGATACACCCAGGCGTCCGATGGTTACGGTTCAGGGGAAGGAATTGGGGATTCGGTTGTAATCGGAGATTCACCAACATCGCTCGCAAACCTTATTGCATGGTGGAAAGCAAACAGCGGTATCGAAATGGGCGACCATGAACCGCGTTTTGGGGAGTGCAAAACAGTATGTGGTTTCAGGTTCGATTTCGGATGCAACTGGGATGGCGGAGACTACGTGCCCGAGGGTAAGGTGACCCCGGATGAAAATATATTTTACATTGCCATAGA
>DAOVJF010000546.1 GCA_030673355.1 Planctomycetota bacterium
ATTTAAAAAGAATCGCCTAGCCTTCCATGACAGGCATACCGGCCTCGGGACCGATATCGCCAAGCCCCAGAACACGAGTGCCGTCAGAAACCACGGCGACAAAATTCGCCTTGTTTGTGTGCTGGTAAACCGATTCCGGATTTTCTTTAATATCAAGGCACGGTTTCGCGACCCCGGGCGTGTACCAGATAGCGAAATCATCGAAATCGCGTACACAGCACTTCGGTGCGATTTCTATCTTACCTTTGTAAAACGGATGAAGCTGCATGGCATCTTTCCCAGGCTGCTCCGCTTTTTTAATAAGTTGCTCTTCATTCAGGTTAGTGGTCATTTTTTGACTCCGGTGTAAAAAAAAAGTGGCACAAGTTTTTGTGTATGGGGGATATTATTCCTAATTTGAACGTGAGTCAATCATTTTAGATAATAATTGTGAACATTTTCACGAGCTTTCTTGCCTTGTTTAAAGGGGATTTTTAAATTTCATATACGTTCGTGAGAATATATGGATCGCGTCTGAGTTGTTTCCAGAAAAGCTTGCGCATTTTTTCCTCCACCTTCTCCTTGATTTTGGGGTATTCGATAAAATCAGTTTCCTGAACCGCCTGCAGGCTGTCGCGAAGGACAATTTCGGATTTTTCAAGGAGGTCTTTATAGTGTGAAAAATACAGAACTCCTCTGGCATCAAGTTCTACTCGATCGACTTTCTTGGATTTTTCATTTACGAACACTGTTATAACAAGGATACCCGATGCCGCAAGGGCTTTTCTTTCATCAAGGATTTGCCCGCCCACATCACCGACACCAAGGCCGTCAACCATTGTCACTCCGGTTGGGACCGTCTCGACGATTTTTGCCTTATTATCGGAGATATGAATTCGCTGTCCTATTTTGGCGAGTATGACTTTGTCCCGCGGGTGCTCCATTTTTTTCATCAGGTTCGCGAAATCATGCATATGCCTGATCTCACCGTGGAACGGGAACACGAATTCGGGTTTCACCAGGTTATAAAGAATCTTTATTTCTTCCCTGCTTGCATGTCCGGAAACATGCAGGCCGAGTTCCGGTCCATAAACATCAGCGCCGAGCGCGGTCAGTTGGTTTATGATTCTTAGAATGTGCGCTTCGTTTCCGGGGATAGGGCTTGCGGATAAAACAACCGAATCGCCCTCCTTGATCTGAACCAGGTGCGAACCCTCCGCCATTCGCCGCAGGGCGCTACCCGGTTCGCCCTGTGTACCCGTTGCGATGAAAAGGAGGTCGCTGTCATCATAATCATTAATGTTTTCTTCGTTTACAAAAATTCCATCCGGACCGTTCAGGTAGCCAAGATTTTTAGAGATCGCCATATACTCGGTCATTCGACGGCCGAGGGGCACAACCTTTCGGCCCAGATATTCTGCCGCGTCGATAGCCTGTTGAATCCTGTGTATGTGGCTCGCGAAAGTCGTTACGAAAATTCGTCCGGTTATGTCCTTGAAGAATTCGAGAAAAGCGACACCGACACGTCGTTCGGACCCCGTGTAGCCGGGATTCATGACGTTGGTTACATCCGTTATGTAAGCCAGGACGCCCTCATCGCCATACCTCGCGAATGTACCCAGCGCCATTTTTCTGTTATCAACTGGTGTCTGGTCGAACTTGAAATCGCCGGAGTGAAGGATGACACCCTCGGGAGTTCTGATCGCGAGTCCGCATGAGTCCGGAATTGAATGGCAGACCGGTATAAATTCGACACTGAAATTATTTCCAATTTCGTAAATCCCGTTGTCCTCGACTTCAATGAGTTCGCTGTCGAGGAGGACCGAATGTTCTTTCAGTTTGGTTTCAAGAAAAGCGAGCGATAACCGGGTGCCGTAAATTGGAAATTGTTCCTGCTTGAGAATGTATGGAAGCGCTCCGATATGGTCCTCGTGGCCGTGAGTAAGGACGATCCCGGCAACCCGATCTTTATTTTTTATTACGTATTCAAACTTGGGGATTACAACATCGACTCCCGGCATGTCGATGGATGGAAAACTCATGCCGCCATCGATGACAAGTATTTCGCCATCGTACTCAATGAGGAGCATATTTTTTCCTATTTCGTGAAA
>DAOVJF010000104.1 GCA_030673355.1 Planctomycetota bacterium
ATACTTCTCGAAACTGGTACGAACTGATGATACCCCGCTCAATCTATTTCCTATCGACCCGGTGTTGATACAGAAGGAAACAGGAGAATACAAACCTCTTATAATATGCCACGGTTTCCAGCCGCGGATTGACATAGGCTTGTGGGGATTTCCAGGGGAGATTGAGAATTGGACTGTATCAGTAATTTATTGCGGAGATGATTTCACGCTATTTCCCCATTTCGCTTTCTGGCCCGCGGGTTCACTTGATGGCGTTCCAGCGAATATCGTAGATCTCCGGCTGAGTTGGTTTTTCGAAGACCCTGAAGCTGAAGAACCTGTATATGCGGGTTTTATGCCCTCAATCGATGTCGGACTGCGTGGTTCCAATCTCTGCGCTTTGACATGGACTCAGGTCAGGGAAAACGGTTACTTTTTTAATGATACAACTGTCAGTTATCTCGATACTTATCTCGGATTCGGCAGTTTCTCAACAGATGCACCTGGTGAAGTAATGAAATCCTGGTCCTCTCCATCCGTCTGTGTCTTTCCGTTTGAAAACCCTCCCCTAATTCACGCATCTTACATATCCTACCTGCAATCGGATAATCCAAATTCTTTAAGATGGAGACCCATGGCTCGTATGGCAGTAACTACCTCATTTAATCCTCTGGGAGAAAGATTATCTTTTGCGGATGAATTTGAATTACTTAATGGAGATTTGGGTCTTCATTTTGGTGATTATGATTTCGGGTCACAATATTCCAACTGGTACGGTATGAGTTCATCATGTGTTTTAGGTGACAATTACTGGGTCTTGTGGTCAAGTCCAAGTAATGACGGCGATGAATACCACCTGACATCGGTGTATGGCATCTGGGGATGTCCAATCTATTAGCCTGGGATTATTAAAAAAATAAATTTCCAAGCCGGGAGACATTTTCCCGGCTTTTTTCATTACTGGTCCGGGCTATAAAATATACCGGCTCAGGTCGGTGTCTTTCGCGATCTCCTTAACCTGCTCCTCCACATACTCACGATTGATAACAATTTTCGCGAGTCTCAGGTCGGACCCCTCGTAGGAAACTTCCTCGAGGACTTTTTCAAGGACGGTCGATAATCTCCTCGCGCCGATATTCTCCGCCTGATCGTTTACCTGGGTAGCGATTTCCGCCAGTGCGTCGATCCCATCACTGGTGAACTGGACATCAAGTCCCTCAGTGCCAAGCAGCGCGGCATACTGTTTCGTAATCGCATGTTCCGGTTCGACGAGGATACGTTTGAAATCATCCGCCGTAAGAGAATTCAATTCAACTCGAATCGGGAACCGACCCTGGAATTCCGGGATCAGGTCGGATGGTTTTGACATGTGAAACGCGCCAGCCGCGATAAACAGGATATGGTCGGTTCTGACGGGACCGTGCTTCGTGGTGACATTTGTGCCCTCAACGAGGGGGAGAATGTCTCTCTGGACCCCTTCACGACTGACATCCGGACCATGGCTATGGGATTTCACGGCGATTTTGTCGATCTCATCCACGAAAACAATCCCATGATCCTCGGCACGCTTGATGGCAATTCGCAGGATCGCGTCCATGTCCAGCCGTTTCTCGACTTCCTGGCTCCTGATGATCTCACGCGCTTCGCTGACCGGGAGCTTGCGTTTCATACGTTTTTTCTGCCCCATCCCGCCCATCATTTCCTGGAGCTGGATGCCAAGGTCCTCCATGCCGTGGGCGGACAGGACCTCGAGGCCCATCGTGTTCTGCTGGAGGACATCGACCTCGACCATTTCATCTTCGGATTTTCCCCGACGCAGCCTTTCTCTTGTGCGTTCGCGGATACGCTGGTGCTGTTCCTCAATTTTACTCTCTTGATCCGCCTCACTTTCGTCGAACCGCGGTTCATTACTGTTGTATTCGGAACCATCAGCCGGTGCCGGAGCATCATAGCGTCGGAATTCACCTGTGCCTGACGGCAGGGGTATCGCTCTGCCGGATTTTGATGGTCGCGGTCTGGGAATTTCAGGAACTCCGGCAAGCAGGTCCACAAGCCTGTTTTCAACCGCATCCCCTACCTTATCCTGTATCTCAAGGGTTTTCTCTTCCTTGACAAGACGAACGGCATGATCAACGAGGTCGCGGATCATTCCTTCTACATCGCGCCCGACATAACCGATCTCTGTGTATTTCGTGGCCTCAACCTTCACAAACGGTGCCTGGGCAAGCGATGCAAGACGCCTGGCGATCTCCGTTTTACCGACACCGGTCGGGCCGATCATGAGGATATTTTTGGGGATGATTTCCTCGGCAATTTCAGTGTCGAGCTGCGCACGGCGGTAGCGGTTCCTGAGCGCTATGGCGACCGCGCGTTTTGCCTTGTCCTGGCCGATTATATAGCGGTCGAGTTCAGCGACTGTTTCTTTCGGGGTTAAGTTTCTGACATGCATGATTACTGGATCGTCTCCACTACGATATTTTCATTTGTATAAATGCAGATTTCCGCCGCGACACGCAGCGCTTCCTCGGCAATTCCCTTTGAATCGAGATCTGTATGCTTGATGAGTACACGGGCGGCAGCGAGTGCGTAACCGGCCCCGGACCCGATCGCCACGACGTCCCCGTCAGGCTGAATCACTTCACCCGATCCGGAGATCAGGAGAAGGTGTTCGGAATTCCCGACGAGAAGCATGCTTTCAAGACGGCGAAGGTATTTATCGGTTCGCCATTCCCGCGCGAGTTCGACAGCCGCACGCGGGAGATTGCCATGGTATTCCTCAATCTTTCCCTCGAATCGTTCAGCGAGGGTTTGTGCATCCGCGACCGCGCCGGCGAATCCGACAAGGACCTTGTCGTCATACAGGCGAAGGATTTTGCGGGCCGTGCCTTTCACAATCGCCTGTCCGATCGTAACCTGGCCGTCGGCAGCGAGAGTGGTGACGCCGTTACGCTTGATCCCAATAACTGTTGTACCTCGAAAAGTATCCATTTCGATTGGCTCCGTTACCAGATAAATATCGCCCGGTAAATCTCCGGGCAACCTGGAAGTATATCATTAATTGGCCTTAGAGAGGGAACTGCAGTATTGAAATATTTCGTTGCAGGTAACCGTTACCAGTGGGTTTTCACTCCGGGTCCGAACCTGGTGCATTTTCATCTCCATTACGCTCCATGAAAAAGCTCCAACTGGTTTCTTCATCGATTACCTGGATGGTTTCTGCGGAGGTTTCATGCCTGACCCTCTCCACCCATGTTTCATAATCGAATTCAGGGCTCCATTCTTCCGTATGGCACGCAAGGCATACTTCGGCCGGGACCTCTCTTGTGAAAGGGATGCCCGTGGAGTCGACATAAGGAATCATGGTTGAGGGATCGATTTCGTTGTCTATCGAGGTCCGTTCCCTGACATGTTCAGCGGCAGGACCATGACATGCCTCGCACGTAACCCCTTGAAGGTGAGAATCTCTGTACGGGTCACCCATTCCGGTTGGCACACCGTATCCGGTCGTGTGACATTGCAGGCATTCCGGGTTGGTTTTATTCTCATCGCCAAGAATATTCCATGCGGTGGAATGCCCGGTCACTTCTGTTTCGAATCCATACAACCGATGGCAGGAAACGCAGAATCCCTGACCTGTGTACCCTGAAAGGATATCCACCATTTCGGGAGACTGGGAACGCTGGAACGGGTTGGACGGATCACCAAGATATTCAACCCTCTTACCCCGCAATTCGATCCTGAATTGTGTCAGAAGCTCCGTGATTTCCGACATCGCCGGTAAAGTGGTTTCAATAGAAACCTGGATTACTTCATCCCTGATTATCTCGATTGCGTCGTTCAGATCGAGCCGGATCCGTCCAAGGTATTTACCGAATCCTCCGATTTTTACAATCCTGGCGCCATCAGCGAGAACCGTGGATACAGGGGTATCATCGGCTTTGAAATCTCTACCCTGGATAACGAGATCGAAACCCGGCACCTGAGAGAGTACGTTATTGAGATCGTCATCCTGCATATCCGCAAGGAGAATCACGAGATCGACATCCTCTTCATCAAATTCAGAAAGGACCTCCATGAGGGGAGCAACAGGATCGATCACAATCGGGATTTCAGTTGCCCCCGTAGGGTGACGTCCTTCCGAAGTAATTCCGGTAACTCCAATCCTGATACCACCCACTTCTCTAACAAGGGATCGACGGGTGACAGGCATATCGAACTCGTCATGGAGGTTGGCTGAGATCAGCATTCCCTGTGTAATCCCATCCCACTCCCTGAGCTGGCTGACCGGGATCACGGTTTCCCTGATTCCAAGGTTCACAACATCGTAGCCAATCAAAATATAGCTTTGAAGGATCCAGCCGGCGGTGAAGCGATCGTAGCCGGTATTTCCGCCCGAGAAGCTGCCTGCATCGACGGTAAATTGAGTGTAGGGGGATTCGCTGTTGATAATACCCCCGCGCCGTGACAGACCCCCAAGTGGAATACGGCAACCACATGGAAACAAAGAACCCCCGTTCTCAGCGGTGTAATTAATCATCAGGTGGCTGGTTGTACCGCCAGTAGCCAGATTTCCTGGACAACCTGTTGAAAATAATACAATGAGGAATAATGCCAGGATGGGAATGATGGAATCGTTTCGCATTTCAAAAATACCCTCCGTCCATAATGGACGGCTCAGGATTTTTTGGATGATCCAATATTATTGGTGATATTGTTTCCGTTGATCGTGGGTCCCGGACGGATGTAACTCGATTCCGGGGTGTTATTCAGATAGACATCATAAATAGTCAGATCGTTCAATTTCGTCAGGAAATGAGTGAGCACACAAACGGTCAGTTTAGCGTCGACAAGCGCCCGGTGCCGTTCTCCAATGGCAATGTCAAGGTGTTCCGCTATTCTGCTGAGGCCAAGTCCGCCAAGTCCCGGACAGTATCTTTCGGCAAGATGCTGGGTGTTCAGGAGCGGTAAAGCGAGTAAGCCGTTGTAGAGCCGGTCGCAATCATAATCGAGAAACTGCATGTCGGCGAATGAATCGTGCACCACCAGGATATTCCCCTCAAGAAAGGTCATCAACTGGGGCATCACTTCATCGATCGAAGGAGCGGATTTCACCATCGAATCGGATATTTTCGTGTGACGGACAACATAGGGCGGAATTTTCTTGCGCGGGTTAACGAGGGTGGAAAATTGTGAGAGTTCCCGTCCCTTACCATCGATCCTGAGGGCGGCGATCTCAGTAACCCTTTCCTGGGGTGGTTTACCACCGGTGGTTTCAATATCGACAACGGCAAAGGTGCTTTTTCCGAGTGGAATATTGAACTGGTCCAGGGGACGAACGCAGTACTCGTCATCGCTGAGCTTCTCGAAGGTTTCAGGAATCTGGCCGAACAGGACCTTGCTGAGAGTTGCATAGAATTCTTTAGGTTTGCCGCGGAGGTTCAAAGCTCTTTTGACGGCCTGTGATCCGGTTAATGCTCCTCCGTGGTTGCGCAGGTACGCGAACAGGCGTTTCAGGGTCTGCGACGGGGTTTGGAAAAGCATAGTATCGAAACGGTGATTAAGCGGCATAATTAAAAAACCCAGGGGATGTACCGGGGGTCCGATAACCGATCCAGAATCCGGTAAGCTTATGCGGGCCCGGTATTTTTACCGGTTCCAGGCATTAATACACCTCCGGACACTATGAATTTTAGGCCTTCCTCAGGAGTTATGTCAAGCGAGACAGCCTGATTGGAGTCGATAACAACGATAAAGCCACTGGTAGGATTCGGGCTTGTGGGCACAAATACGGCAATTTTATCTTCCCCGGCCGAGTCCTTTATTTTACCCTCCAGGTCTCCCGAGACAAATCCGAGGCTGAAAATCCCTTTCCTTGGATACTCAATCAGGACCACTTTATTGAATGTTCCGGCTTTCATGACCTGGAGGTTATCGGCAAGACCCTGTACGAAGCTGTAGATCGTACTTACAAACGGGACTTTTTTCAAAATTATATCTATCCAGCCAATGAAGACTCGTCCGACAACATTTGTAGCAAGCATCCCAAGTCCGGCCACCAGGATAATGATAATAAGAAGGCCAAGAATTCCCAGGACCCATGGTTTCAAGATCTCGGGAATCTGGATATTCATGGAGTCGATAATGGCGGAATTAAGGATACGCTGAAGAAAAGTTTTATTGAGCAGGTCCAGGAGCCAGAAAATAACCGCTACGGTAGCACCGATCGGGAGCAGAACAAAAAGCCCGGTGGAAAAATACCGTCGGAACCGGGCGAAATCGCCGATTTTGGGTTTGAAATATGATTTAAGGTGGTTGAGATCCGCCATAGTTGTCAAGGCCTCGTCATATTTAATATCGAGAACATTAAGTTAGATAACAACCAAACAGGAGGGATTTTCTGCGTTTATATACAAACATCCTTATATCCCCGACCGGGAGTAAGGATATAAGGATCTAAAAAAAGGCGCCAATATATTCGGCACCTTAAATTTCAATTTTAAAAAACTTTTTTCAGGGTATCCTAATACCGGCGTCTTCTCCGTTTCTGCTTCGACTTTTTTGGTTTTGGCTTCGTTTGAGGTTGTGTAACTGTAATCTGCTCGACTGCCTCGGATTCCTCGATCTCGTCCTTATCCGCGAAACCGATCAATTCTTCCTCGTCATCCTCCAAAATAATCCCGGTGGCGCCCCCACCGATCTTATCAGCAATTACAGTCAGACCTTTACCGCGAATACGCCAGCTTACGAGGAGGATACTAGCCACGAAAATACTTGAATAAGTTCCGGTGAGGACCCCCACACCAAGTCCGACCATGAAAGTGCGAAGGCTGATCCCGCCGAAAATCAACAGAGCCAAAATTACGAGAAGTGTGGTAAAGGATGTGTTAATGGATCTCGCCATGGTTTCGAGCAGGCTCTGGTTCACGAGACGATCGAAAGGCAGATGCCTTTTAACCTTCATATTCTCGCGAATCCTGTCATAGATGACAATAGTATCGTTTATTGAATACCCCAGAACAGTAAGGAGAACGGCCACGAATGGTGAGTTGATCTCGAACCCAAGAAGGGCATATACGCCGATCAGGATTATTACATCGTGGAACAGCGCCACTACCGCGAAAACAGCGAAGTCGAACGACAACCGAATCGTAATGTAAACCAGAATCCCGAGTAAACCCACCAGGACCCCGATCAAGGCCTTTGTAGTCAGTTCCTTACCGATTACCGCGCCAACCTCGGTTTCCTCGAGGATCGTATAGTCGCCGCCGTACGATCGAATTTCATCGTAAAGCCCCGAAGCTTCCTCGGGATTTTCAAGCAGGGTTGAATCAGCGCGAATATGTACGATAACTGCCGGATTTCCGGTATCGGATTCTTCGGCAGTCAACAGGGTGGTCTGGACCTGGGTGGATTTTTCGGTGTGTGAGTCGACAAGGAGCTGAATATCATGCCCGAAAATCGCCGTATCCTTTGATGTGTCCCAGTTATCGAACTCGAGTTGTAGAATGCTTCCGCCGGTGAAATCGATGCCTCGAATAAGGGGGAACCCTTCGGTCGCCATATTTTTAACAATACCGACCATGCCGAGAACGATCACGATGATGCTGAAGGTATACCAGAGCTTTGCTTTGCCGATAATGTCAAATTTACTTCTGCTGAAATCCATCATTTTGCATCACCCCCGGATGAGAATGTTGCAACATCCTTTTCCCTGATTCCGAACAGGGGGTATTTCTGCAATGTTTTGTAATTCAGAGCCGTTTCCACGAGAACCCTGGTGAAAACAAGCGCTGAGAACATCG
>DAOVJF010000054.1 GCA_030673355.1 Planctomycetota bacterium
ACTCTCCGTAGAAAATTTCCGGATCGGTCATTGGCGTTGTCAGGATCGGGTCTTTTCGCTCATCGGTGAGGAGATCCTTCATCCTGTTCACGGTCAGTATCACCGAGGACCAGAACAGCCTGATTGCGATTGTCGCGATAGAAACCCCTATCAGGCCCAGGATTATGTAATTGACAATATTGTTCGATGTCCTGAGAGCTTCGTACCCCCATCCGAAAGACATAAACGAGACTATAAATCCGACCCAGAATGTATGTGCCGCGTTGATGGCCGGATCGAGTCGCTTCCTAATGAGCCTCCTCTGGAAAACCGGGTTCCAGAACATGGAGTGGAGGGCGGGGAAATATTTAACCCACCTGGGAATATAAACCCGGACAGCATGTTGTCTCGGTATGAGCGAATCCTGGATGAACATCGCGGTGCGGTTCTCTGCCTGCCTTTCGATAGATGTATGTAATTACAGGTTATACAAATATGACATCCATGTCCAACAAAAGTTGCCGGTTTCGATTCTCTGTATCCAGACGCGTGCTTGTCGACGTAAATCACAAATAAAAAAAAACGCGTGGCGGCGATCTAAACGGGTGGCGTTGACAAGCTCAGTGAGACATCTCCATCACGCAAGCCTCGAAAATCTCCGCGTCGAACGTGCTTGTCGACGTAAATAAATTCTAAATATATTCAATCATTTTTTTGTTTATCTTAATAACAACTAAACGCGTGGCGTCGTCAAGCTGAGTGAGACATCTCCATCACGCAAGCCTCGAAAATCTCCGCGTCGAACGTGCTTGTCGACGAATATCAGTGCTATAATAAAATTATCAACGGGAGGAGGCTGCCAAATGCGTATCCAGCGCTACATGGGAGTCGATTACGGCGAGAAAAGAATCGGTCTGGCTAGAGCCGATGACGAATTAATGATGGCCGTACCCCATCGGGTTTACGTGCTTGGTGACGATTTTCAGGAAGACCTGGAATACCTCGCGATATATATCAAGACGGAAGCTGATGCGATTATCATGGGGCTTCCATTAACTAAGGAAGGCACCGAGGGTCAGATGTGCGAGAAGGTCCGGGATTTCGCAAGAGAGTTACAGTTCCTCACCGACCTCCCTGTGCATTTCCAGGATGAAAGGTTTTCCACACGCGCGAACGAAGGACTCCTGCAGGGGATGCGCACCGAGGATCGTAAAAAACTGGTTGACGCTCTCGCGGCGGCGGGTATACTTCAAACCTGGCTTGATAAAACAAAGTCAATACGCCAAATGGGCGCGTCCAGGGACTAAACCAGTAGTGAGCGCATATCCCGATTACAGATACCCATCACTTGCCGATATTCCAATCGAAGAATTCGCCCTCCGTGGAATCAAGGGCGTGCTACTCGACCTCGACAATACGTTGATCGCGTATGGTGAGTACGATCGCGTGCCCGATGAGAACCGTCAATGGCTCGACCGCGCGGAAAAATCCGGCGTGAAATGTATTCTCTACTCGAACGCAACCCAGAGAAAAATTACCAAACTTGAAAAATTAACAGGCCTTGCAGGGGTCCCGAAAGCCTACAAGCCCTCAACGAAGGAAATATCGAAAGCCCTTAAAATTCTTGACGCAACGCGGGAAGAGGTTCTCATGGTCGGCGACCAGTGGTGTACGGACATTCTGAGCGGTTATTTCGCGGGGATAGTGACAATCCTTGTCGAGCCGATGACACCTAAGGACTGGTGGGGCACGAAGATACTGAGGATGATCGAGATGTTCGCGATCGCCGACCGCCGCCCATGGAGCCGCGCAAAACCAAAATTCGATTGATGATTCCGATAGGGGGACACCTGCATTCGGGGACGAATGAGGTGTCCCCTATTTCCTATAATATCCTTTAAACCTAGCGGCGCGTCTAATCAAAAAATCCGGTGGCGCCTCTACAATCGCGAAGCGATTTTAGAGGTGGTTCATCTTATGGTGACTCCCCTCACCCGATCCAAATATCACATCCGGGTGGCCGGTACAAGCGGAGCGAAAGCGTAGCTTGTGCCGGACCTTTCATCCACTTACGTCTCATTTCATTCCTGACTAGCACCCGGGTAACAGTTTTGTGGTAAAATTTCCAGCGTTATGAGTCAGGGAATTAAGCAGGGAACAGAGCCTTTCACCCGGAGGTTAGAAATGCCATCGAAATATGAATTTAAAACTCAAATTTCAACTGGATATTTAATCTACGGAATTCTTGTTATGATCAGTGTTTTTACTTATTTCTTTGTTCAAGGAAAATTGAATTTCGAAAATAATACGCCACAAATGTGGGCAGTTGTCATATTTTGTATATATATAACATATAACCTTATGCATGAGCCAACTTCGCAACTGAAAGCATTTTTTGATCACGTAATAATTTCAGGGACAGGTTGGCAATTTAATCATAAAATTCCAAATGAATTTATAATTAGTCTTCAATCTGTAACTAATGCACCATTCAAAGACTACTGGTTTTTACCTCTGCTGTTTGTCAATAGTAAGTATGGATGGAAGCCGGGAAGCAAATGGTATCTCTGGATTCCATCCCATTTCATATTCTTTAATGATAATGCAATAGCAATTGAAACAACTGATAGGAAATTCTTAATAGCCTGTCCAGATCCTGATACAGCAGTTAAAAAACTACGGGAAATTATTGGCTTGTGAGGTGTATTAGACTGTAAATCCGGTGGCACCACCAGATTCAAATAGATAATTTTAACTAAATTAAAGTTTATTAAAGCAATGGATCCCCTCTCTGAATCCTGATTTCCCATGACCGGGTTACGGTTCCGGTCAGACCGGTCAGGCCTTCGGGGATATCAATCGTGTCCGTACCCGCAATCCTCGCGTCACCGACATCAGACACTGTAATTTCACCTTCAAACACGTTAGCGGGTCCAATCGACTCAAGCCAGTTGAATACTGCCGGAGGAGCGTCGCCCGAGACATAACCGTAATGATGGTCGCCGATGGCAAGATAATATGTTCTGGATACCGACCTGGTTTCTATCGGTGATGTGGTCGTGATTGTGTACGACATTGTACGAGGGTCGCAGTCTGTGGTCACAGTGTAATGCCCCGACTCATCCACCTCTATTTCGATCCTCGCAAGGCCGTCTCCCACTCCCTGGGCAACCGAAGTGATTGTTCCGCCCGGCATACCCCCAATCGGAGGGATTTCCAAGACGAGGGGGGTACTAGTCAGCTCCCACTCGTGTGAATGGATGTAGTCTTCGGATGAAGACGGATTACCGGATTCCATCAGGACATATTCCTCAACTGTAAGAGTCATGGACGATCCTGCGATATTGTTTTGAACGGTGGCTTCGATAAGAATGAACCCGTTGTAGCAGAGAGGGCTGATGACGCTGAAATCATCGGACGCATCAAAATTATCCGATTCGCTGCCGTCGGGATTGAACCAGCCATCGAGATCCACATCCTCGCAGCCGTCGTTCACTCCATCATTATCCGCCCGATCGTTATCCGGGTCGAGTTCTTTCGCCACGCCGTCACCGTCGATGTCCCTTTCACGAAGGTTGTAGCTGCTGTCCGGATTAAAGAGGTAGCCGTACATATCTTCCATATCATTTAAGCCATCGGCATCGGAGTCCGGATCATTCGGGTCGGTATCGAAACGGTGGATCTCATCGAAATCCACGAGATAATCGCCATCGGAATCCATTGAAACCTCAGGCTCATCGCACCGTACGGGCCGTCCCGATGTGGGAGGAAAGCAGAAATAGTTAGTGGGAACTAAAGTTCCGGCGGTGCCCGACCAGGCGTAAAAGTCGTTTATCAGCGGGTCAATAATGTGGACGGAGTTATGTAATGTGCCATCTTCACGACGGACGATCGCGTAGCCATCGATCAGGGTCGAGTGGCCGGGGACATTCATGATCACAGGCCGCCCGGCATCGATTAAATCCCTTATGCTGTCCATGTCGGACGGGTCCTCATCATCGAAGGTTGAGTCACTGGAGCCCACGGTCCGGGCGGACCCTGACGGCTGGTTATAAATCCACTCGAGGGCAAGGTTTATTCCGGAATAATAAGTCCCAAGGCCGTGAGCGAGATCGCGGAACGGGTCGCCCACATGTCCTGCTTCGCGTGTGTCGCGCGATGCGACCCCGGCTTCCTCGAAAATGTAATATGTGATCCGGTCCTGGCTTAGATTGCATCCGCCCATCGATGCGATCATCGCAAGGCATGCGCGCGAACAGTAACAGTTGTTGTGACCGCCGGAGTAAAGGCTTTCGGAATGCGGATCCTCCCATGGGTAATCACCCCGTTCGGGGCAGCCGTCGAGGCAGACCATATCTGTGTCCTTGTGCTGGAAAATATGCTCGATACCCAGCAGCCCGACTGCCAGAAGCGTCTCGTCGCTTCCGACGAGCAGACCCGATGGGGGTTCAACTTCGCCCCCTCCCTTCATTGAAGCAAGTAACCGGTCGTCTTTTATTGGTAACTGGGATAAAAATTCACTTGCCGCTATCATCTCATCGATATCGAACGGCAGCACAGTAAATTCCTGAGACTGGAACCATTCGCTTATCACCGGTGACTCAATTCGAACGCGCCAGTGGTATGAACCTCGGGGCAGGTCGTTAACCGGGATGTAATGCTCAGTGGTGGTTTCATCGATTACGATGTCAGCAAAACCTGGGTCTTCGCATATTTGAAAGGTGAACTCCCGCGCCCATGTAAGGCCGCTGACTGCGAGATAAAGGTCGGATGCCAGTTCGCTTCCGGACTGGGGGGTAAAATAAGTTGGACCGGGGGGCGGGTTTGGTTCGCCGGGACTTGCGGATTGTTCCGATCGGATTCTCCAGTGGTCTGAACCGACTGGCGTGCCCGGGATTGAACGCCATTCGTACGGGATACGGATGCATACGTCGCCGGGCGAGAAAATAGGCTGGTCGTCGCGGTAGACTGCTATTTCCGGCCATAATGGGGCACCAGGGGAAAACTGGCGCACTGGATTTGGAGGTGGCGATCCCCATGAGATTGAGTCGACCGGACCGGATGAGCTGAGCAGGATGCATCCATCGCCAGCGGAATTCAAGAGATTTTCGGCGTTCAGTCTAAGCTCGTGGACATCGCCTTGTGAAACATCGCCTGAATTGGCGGGGAAGGTGTACGAGAATCCCGAGTAAAATTCGATAGTCCAGCCGTCCAGTTCTACAGGTCTGTCGGTTGGGTTAATAATTTCAATCCAGTAAATATTATCCAAGGGCCACGCGCTGATTTCGTTGAGCAGGAGGATATCATCGGGTACGGCTAGAATTACATTCTGGCTTCCCGGTTTAGAGGGTAAGAATGGAAAGGAGAATGTTAAACAGGTAAAGACCAGAAACGAAATAATATAGCGATGCATAGACTCCTCCTTTAACGGATTCGGTATTGTATCACGGATTTTTTTGAATGAAGTATCGGAAGTGGTGGGGGGAATCATTTTGCCTTTGGACATCGACAAGCACGTTCGAAACAGCCTCATAGATATGAAATATGCAAAAATAAATCCCGGCAAGTGAGACGTCGGGTTGCGAGACCACGCTCCCCCTGAAAGTATATATCCGTATTCAGATTTTCCAGGCTCTTTTAGGCTTTCTTCCTGCTGCCTTTGCCAAAGAAATATCTATCTTCTGAAGTTCAGCAATAATACTCACCTTTTCCGGGAACGGAAGATTGGCCAGCTTAACACGGTGCGCGAGTTTCGCTCTGGCAATTCTTTCCATCCCAATATCCTGCATGTGATCTTTACTTCTATTTTTCTTCGATGAAGTCATCCCAATTTTTCTTCAAATCATGGTCTGCAAGGATTTTATCCAATTCATTATAATCCGGATTAGCGTTTGAATCCGGGTCTTTCATCATTTCCAGCAGATTCGATAACCTCAGTTTATCCTTCGGCCTGCCCGTTTGAACCATTATCGCCAGAAGGTGCTCAAGAGATATGACATTTGTCTCAGTCCCATTATACATCACCGTTACAGCGTTATCGAGAGCTTCTTTAATCAACGCATTGTAAGGAGGTAAAAACTGAACCATGATCCCTTCAATCATAATTCCCTCATCCACAGCTTCATATCCGAGATCGATCAGGTATTTGTAAACCGGTTCCAAAAGACGCAGATCATCGTCTTCGGTTGTAAAATACACAAACAAATCCAAATCATATGTCAGTGTTGGCTCACCGTAATATGCGGCTGCCATACCGCCACCGATGGCGTATCCACGAATAATGCCTTTTTCTACCATCGTATTAATGACTTTCAGCGTCTCTTCCATTATTTATCTCTCGATACCTTGTCACGGTCGATCATACTCTGGCCCCTTTTTCTCGATTGTACCATACGCCAATCACCCCGAAATCTTTCCATTCAGTTATTTAAGACAAACCCATCGTCCGGTAGGATCGATGGATTCAATCTTTACCCACTCTAAACCCGGAAGTACTAAAATTTATTAAACTAAAATGGCAGAAAAAAGTGATACTATAATACAGATACGTACAAGGACGGGATTAAACAATGCCGGACACAAATAATGATATAAAAACTGTCAGCGACGTCATTTGCCATGCGCTGACCGAGTTTGCCAGGCCTTTCGATTCTACATTGCTTATCAAAGAAATTATCAGCGGTCTCAGGGAAATCACCGGAAGCACCCGCGGCGATCTCCTTTTATACCAGTCCGATTTAAATATCCTGTTTTTCTCCGAAACTTCCTCGACCGATACAAGTACCGCCGATCCTTTGAAAATTAATATTACAGACAGTAAAAAATCCGCGCCTGTTGAGGCTTTGAAAGGTGCTCATACTGTGCTCGTCGATGATGTCAGCGAGTCCAGCCTTCAAAGCATCTCACCGGGATCCAAAACCATTCTCTCGGTTCCCATCGTTTACAGCGAAAATATTCATGGGGTTCTTAACCTGGAGCAATCCGATGCCGGCGCTTTCGACGAGGAAACTGTCGCCTGGATCGAAGCTGCCAGTATGGTTCTCGCAAGCCTTCTGGAACACAGCTATCTCAAGGAGCGTATCTTCTACCTGAATCAAAGGTTGATCGACTCAATGACCAGTGACCTTGTCAAAGCCGATCCACAGTATCGGGATCACGCTGAGCGTGTCTCGGGACTGGCGGTGGCCCTGGCTGAGAAACTTAATCTTCCGTCCAACCTGGTCAAGGCTGTTCGGGAATCCGGATACCTTCACGATCTCGGAAAAACCGGGGTGAATGAAAGCATTCTCGTTAAACCCGGGAACCTTACCGATGATGAGTATCGTGAAATGCAGAAGCATCCCGTACTTGGCAGGTTCCTGTTGAAACCGCTGGGTTTCCAGCCTGCGGTACTGGAAGGTGTGGTCAGCCATCATGAGAAATGGGACGGCACCGGATATCCGAGGGGATTGTCAGGAGAACAGATTCCCATAACCGGTAGAATCCTGGCTGTGGCGGAGGCTTTCGAAGTGATGACGAGCGATCAGCCGTACCGGCAGAAACGTTCGCTGGAGGAAGCACTGGAGGATATCAAGAGTGTTGCCGGCGCCCAGTTTGATCCGGATGTTGTCGAGGCACTGGTCGGCCTGGACCTGAGTAGCCTGGTTTGAGGACACAAACTGCCTGTATTCCCAGCCGGTATCAAGAGATTAATACGGCCCAATATGGTTCAACGCGTTAACGGCGGCCATACCGGTGATTTCCAGCGTACTCTCATCGAAGTTATGTTTCCCGCCTTCAATGTGGTTGACTGCGCCTACAAGCGCGACCGAGGTTCCGTCATCGATGAACCACTCATAAACAAGGATCCCCCCATTGATATCAGGGCTTACCACATCGCATTTGTATCTTAAGACCACGCATGGTTCGTCTGTAATTCCCATGTACGGGATGCTAACCAAACCTTCACCCCAGCCTCTCAATAATACATCGAACGAATGCGATGGAGGGAAAGAGAATGAATAGGTTTCATCGGTGAAAACCCAGACGGGATATTGAACTACAAACGGTGGAACGAAATTGAATGATCCGAGCCACATTTCCTCATGGGCGCCGACCAGCATCAACCTGTCGGGGTCCATTTCCCATCGTTCAGCAAGGTAGATTTCTCCAGTGACGTCATTATAAAAACCGGTAGTCTTATAGAAGTAGTCGAAACTTGACGTGATATTCCCGGCGAAAGGAAGCACCTCGGGATCGTCGGGCGCCAGGATCGCGCGATAATTACCGCTGTCCACAAGTGCCAGTCCGGTGAAATCCCATGGACCATCGGGATTGCCGAGGTCGACAAACGGAAGCATGGAAGCTGTATCAAACTCCCCGCTGACATAACTGAACTGGGTGCCCATGGTTTTATAATCCTGATCCTCCGGTTTCGTAATGCCGACATGGACTTCTATCTGGTAACTCACCGTATCGATCAGGCCGCACGGATCGGTTGCCTTGAGCCCGATAGTGAATATCCCGACCTCATCCGAGCTCACCACAACCTCTTCGCCCATCGCATCATCGTATTCACCGTCATTGTTGAGATCCCACGCAAGCTCAAGTGCGCATTCAACTCCGTCAGGATCGTAAGATGTTGAGACCAGGGTAACCTGCTGCCCGGTAATAACGTGAGAAGGGCCGGTAAAATCCGCGACAGGGAGAGTTTCGCAGCATGGATCGAAATAATGTTCCACTTCGATGTCGATAAATGTATACGTGGTGTAATCCCATGGAGGGTTGCTTTCCATTGGGTCTTCAATCCCTACAAGTGCCCTGTAGTAACCCTCTCCTGCCCCCAGATCATTAGTAACTGGAATTATATAGGTCACAATTGGCGGGCTGACGGCGATCATTGATGCGAATTTCTTCCCTGTCCATAATTCAGGACATTCGATCCATCCTTCCCCGATACTGGTTTGCCAGTCCCGGGTGGAAACAACAATGTCTACTTCATTCCCCGCTTCATCGGTAAGCGGCGCGGCTTGACTTGGAATAACCATGTATGCTTCGGGTTTATTCGCGATCATCGGAAAATCATCCGGAATGTTTACAGGCGGGTTGGCAATGGGAAGTTCCCACGAAGTATCGATCGCATAACCCAATGAAAAAATTCCCTGCGGAAGCCGGAAATGCCACGTCCTTGTGACTGTCTGTCCGGCTTCCAGCATATGGCGGTTTTCGTTGCTGTAGTAATCCTTGTACGGGTTGAGCGTGCTGGCGGGGTAAATCGGGGTCGCAAATTTCCCGACCGAGTACGAGAAAATGGGGATATTGGTGCCGGGAGAAAAATTAATCGGGTTAAAAATCGTCGTGTACCCGTCGGCATTGAAAACATATCCATCCAACCCGTCAGGATCCTGTGTGGTAAGGCCCGAAGCCGGCCAGTATTCGGTTCCGCCCCACATCATAATGAACCGCGTATCGAAAGCGGTGAGAAGATCCAGGCCGGACCAGGGGTGAGTGATTTCGAAATCCAGTTCCCATGAACCATCCGGATTATGCGTCGCTCCGGTGATTTTGAAACAATCGCTGCACGGCATGCCGTCTTCTATAAATTGACGAATATTTGCGTGGATTACAGGTTGGCGGGAAGGGACTATTTCAAATGATTCGGATTCCGGATCGAATACAATCAGCCCTGTACCCAATGTGGAATGTGGATTCGACACCTGTGCGGTTGAATCGACATTACCGGACAGGCCGGGATCCACAGGAGAATAATCGGCTTCAGGGTTACTTTTATTCAGACACCCCGTAGCCGGAATTGAGGTTAACACGATCACCAGTAAAAGGTGAATAAATATTCGGTTCACTTTGATCCTCCTTCAGTACTGATTAAGTATAAATCGCCTTACACTATCTTAGCGGGTGTTCTCATTGAGTGCTTGTTCCCAGACAGCGACATAATACTATGTTACCCACTGTTTATAAAGGTACTGTATAGAAAACTTCCCTTTTTCCCTCTAAGACGACCCGGACTGTTACCTTTATGCTTGTCGACGTATTTTACAAATAACAAAAACCGGGTGCCGTTGACAAGCTGAAATCGGGGACATCTCTTTTCGCCCGTCGAAAAGCAGGTG
>DAOVJF010000131.1 GCA_030673355.1 Planctomycetota bacterium
AAGTTCGACACTCGAGAAAAGCTCGAAATATTCAGGCTGTTTATCCGGATGGGCAAGGTCGGATGCCTTGAAGGTCTGAAATTTAACGCCGTCGGCTCCGGACTCTTTCGCGGCATGTATTAATTTTTCAGCCAGATGGATATCTCCATTATGGTTGATGCCGATTTCAGCAAGCACGTAGGGGCTGGAATCGCGTCCAACCTCGATACCCGCGATCTCAAATTTATCTTTGCCCGATAGCATCTTTGCAATCCTTCAGGGACCCCCAGCCATTTTGTGAGATTTCAGAGTTCGTCTTAACAACCTCTGGATGTAATTCAAGCCAGGGAATAATCCGATCGAGTGTCGCGTCCTTGCCGAGATTCAAAATGATCTGTTCGACAAACTGTAAATCCTGTTCAGTATCTACCGTAAATCGCCAGTCCGGACGTTTCCACTTGTCGGGTGGAGTTATCAGTCTCATCCTGAAAAGGTCCGGATTTTCATAAAGGGCAAGCGTCGGATGTTCCCGGGTTCTGGTTGTGGTTGCCATAAGAGCCGCCCGTTTCAACGCGTCCAGGATTACGATCTCCGCGGTTGTGCCAAGCGGAGTGTCCTCCATCACGGCATAATCCCATTCACCGTCGAGGAAACCAAGCCACGTTTCTGTTACAACACCCGGATCGATAAGCGGGTTGTCGCCTGTAATCCGGAAGACTATGCCAGCTTTAACTGAATCAGCCGCAAGGATAACCCTTGAAAGCACATTTTCCTCATCCCCCCTGGTAACCTTAACTCCCCATCGTTTTCCGATCTCCTCCAGGGGGTCTTCCTTTTTTCCGGACGGGATTGCGAGAACGACCTCATATCGCTCGGTACCGGACAACCTTTCCTCAAAATCCTTCACCCGTTCGATCACGTGCGACACCAGAGGCTGCCCCGCAAGGTCCAGCGTAACTTTTTTATCAAGCCTTGTAGAGCCGAGCCTGGCGGTTATGACTAATGCAATTTCCAACTTTTTATCCAACCCCGTTCGGGGTTCATCCTTCCTTGTCTATGTATTTCGGATCTTCCGATCCTGATTTTTTCAGGTAGCCTTTAACGACCTTCGTTTCGCCCTGTATGGTTTGAATAGCCGTCTGGAGTTCGGCCATAAGATTTCTCAGCTTGCTCTCAAGATCGGCGTCGAGGTTTACGAGTACGTTTAACTTTTCCACGGCCTTACCCGACTTCACATCCGGGTGTCCCGGATCCATTGGCTCCATCGCGTCCGTAAGTTCCTTCCGACGTTTCAGCAATGTCACAACACGATCTACATCCTTCTTTTCCAATGCCTCTTCAAGGGCATAACTGATCTCAAGCATCTGATCGAGTTCTTCAAGCATTTTAATCCTCAGCCGGTGATATTGAGCCGTGACGAGGTATCCTCAACATCCGGTTTCTTTTCTGCGATTGCGGCGTCATATACCCCTGTCTTCCCAGCCGTTTCAGGATCGACAACTACCGAACCCTGGTCCTGTGCACCCGGTTTGGCATCCCCGGCTTCACTCTTTGCTTTTTCAATTGTTTCCTTCCAGAGATCCCTGATATCCTCTGCAAGCCTGAGACAGATATCTATTTTACCCTCGTCCTTATCGATATTAGCCTCGATCAGGAGATTGTAGAGATACTGGTAAACCAAAGCCAGGCTTTCAGCAAATTCCCCCGCGTCAATGTCGAGATGCAGCGTCAGCTCCAGGTAAATATTCTGGGTTTTCAGGAGGCAATTGTTCACATCATCGAAATTGCCCTTCTCCAGGGCGAATTTCGCGCGGCGTATAAAATTTACCGCGCCTTCGACCATCAGGATCAGAAGGCCCTCCGGACTCGCGGATTCAACCATTTGTTCGAGATACTGGTCCCGAACGCTCAATTGTTCTTTAGACATATATCCTCCACGCTAACGGCACCTGCATCGTCTCTGTCAGCGAGCTTTTTCAAGCCCATTACAAAGAACGGTAGTACTCCTCTGCCCGTTCTGCCTGTTGACATAAACAGGTTGGTATACAGATCCAGGGCCTCGCGAAATGTGGTTCGCGAGAATTTCTTTCCGTTAACTGCCTTGAACGCCCGCCTGAAGTTCAAGACTCCCACCTGGTTCGCAGTCTCGATGAAATCTTTCATCGATTGCTCTTCCATCAGTTTAAACCTGTAATCGTCCAGCTCCTTAAGAACTTCCTGGGACCATGCCGTGCTCAACTGATTTACTTTCTCGAGAGTCATCGCCGCCTCCCGTACCCGGTTCAATCCCTTTTCACAATAGTCTATACAGGTTTTTAAACTTTTTATCGTGTTGAAAATCCCAACCCGAAGCGGTTCGAGGTCATAACCATCGAACTCTTCCCCTTTCTGCTTGATAGTGCTCAACGCATCGAATGGTTCCTTAAGAAATTCCTCCGCCGCCTTACTGAAAGTCATCTGCTCGCAATTGTCCTTGAGAATACCGCCTTCAGTCGCGTTTATTATACGAGCGCCCGTTTTCGCGAATTCCGTACGGAACCACTCCTTGTACGCGAACATCTGACGGTTTGTTTTTACTTCATTGCCGTAGATATCTGTCATGGCCATCGTTTGATGCTGTTTTTCAAAAGCCTCGACCGACATATCCTGCTTGTTCTCTTCTTCGAAATATGTGCCCTTGACATACGTCCGCCCGCCCGGGAACGAAAGGTCCTGCCCGACAAAAATTATCGGATCGCAACCCATTTTCCTCGCGAGGTCGAACGCCATTGTCGCCACCGATCCCCATGTCATTACATGCCCCACATCCGGTATGAACTGCGCAATCCATTGCATCACTTTGTCGTTATAACTGGCGATGAATAATCGGTCCTTGAAATATTCCAGGCTCAGCGAATGGGTCATCGGCTCGGCCACCAGAATTGAGTTTACCGTATCGGTGCCGCGAAGGTGAAACCAGTTCGCCTCCTGCGGGTCGCCGGTACAGATCAGGTCGGGTTCAAATCCGGCATTTTGAATCGGACGGGTGGATGTGTCTACCGCGATTATGACAGCCTTATCTTTGTACGCCCTCACCTGATCGATATTTTTCTCGAGGGACGGGCCCGCTGAAACAATTATCGCAGGTTTTCCCTCCAGCGCGTTGAAAAGCATCCTTACCGGGGGATGATCGGCCAGGTTTCCAATGCTTGCCATCGTGTTTTTCTGGTAGGTCCATGCCATCAGCATGAGGGTTTGAAGGTTTCCGCCGGTCGTGATCAGTACTCCTTTCAACCGGGTCAGCAGATCCGTATAAAACTGCGATGATGGAAGTTTCGCCCGGCCGGCAAGCTCGATAAACCCGACCCCGTTAACTTCCGCGAGGTTGTAACGGCTGAGGAAAAGCGCGAGTATGTTTTCAGTATCGATTCCGATAGAGATATGGATTCTCGGATCGCTGAGAATCTTACGCATATCACGTGTTGCCAGGGCTATTCGGAATGCGGAAATATGCGGCTCGATGACCAGGATCCTTGTCTCCTTTCCAACTTCGTCCGCCAGTTTTTCAACAAGGTAACCAAGCCCCAGCCCGAGAATTACAAAATAATTCCTCCGCCCGTCATGCACGCTGCTGATCTTGTCGGATGCCTCACGGTCCGGGTCATACGTCGAGTGAATGGCCACCTCCGAGTCGCCGCTGATACAATGCATGGTTTTCTGGCCGTTACGCGCATCCCGGACCACAAATCGCCATCCCGGAAAATTCGGGTCATCTCCATCGGGATCGACAGAATTAATTTTATCCGCAAGGAGTTTGTTGGTCCCTCCCAACGCATTGAGGTTATTAATCAAAAAACTGTCATCGGCGGGGGAGTCATTTACAGGATCGATAACTGGTAATTTGACAACTTTTTCAACAGTATTATTGGTTTCCAGACTGGCCATACTTAACTCCGGATCAGCGTTTTTCAGTTTCCTGCTTTACTTGAAAAACCAAACAGGAATGGCAGGAGCCTTGTCGGGACTCAGCCGATAACTCCCATCATTCCCATTTTCAGGACTCTTGACCCTCCTCCAGTAACCCTGATCGACTTTAATCCGCGACCAGAGCCTGAAGAATTAATGCTTAACCCTCAACCTTCCCAGGTTCTGAATTTTCAGGTTCGGGAAGGAGTTTCACCAGTTCAGGAATAACCGCCATCCATTCGTAGAGTAGCGGTGAAAGTTCATACTCAATTAAATCGGCAAAAAGCGTCCAGTTCTCATCCTTCGTCGCTTCAAGGACCTCATTGGCATACCGGTTCAGTTTATTCAGTTTGTCGAGAAGATTTATCTCGTCGATTGTCACCTGTGAGAAATCCAACTGGAAAGCAGTCCGGATACTATCGAGTATCTGGCTGAATGCAGCTATCACATCGAGTGCCTGGCTCGCATCATACAGGCCTTCCTGAAGGTTGCCGCCCCTTATCAATTTGGCGGAATTCTCAAAAATCTCCGAAAGCTGCGGCAGATAATCCTGCGCGTCCGACAGCGATTGATAAGTAAGAGCCAGGCTGTTCGCGGTTTCCAGGGCGAGAGACACAATATCATCCAGCCTGGAATTTCCAAAACCAATTTCCTGGCCCTCGTCCAGTTCTTCCTCGTTCAGGAATATGCGTGTTACTACGTCTGGGTATACCACCAGGTCCGACTCGATACGGTCCATGAGTTCCTTGAAGGTGTCAATGCCTTCAGTCGTCAACTCGCGCGATTCTCCATTAACAATAATTTCCATTTAAAAAATTCTCTGCCGATTAATTTCCATATATTACACTATCAGGGATCGGGTTGCATACAGGTCGGCATGTTTTTATTTTAGAAAGTTGCCGAGATGCCGCCGCTGCTTGTTCCAGTCGTCGCCATGCTCATTTGCGCTGTCAGAAACTGTCGTGTTTGTTCGAACGATGCGAGCGCGATCTCCATCTGGGTGAACTGCCGCCTCAATCGAAGTTCATAAAGGGCCAGGCGGTATTCATAATCATCTATTCGCCTGCCGATCCTGAGAAGTTCCTGATCGATTAAACCCCCGGCCTTGATTTTATTTTTTAATATCCCTTCAGTACCCGTATAACCGTCGAGAAAAGCATCCAGGCGCCTTGCCAGACCCGCATTTTTAATTGCTTCTTCCCCGATTGTTGTCTGGGAAGCAATTCCGAGCTTGTTCGCGATATTCTCGCCCCCGCCAAGGTCCTGGATCGATATTCGGGCACGTCCCGACTGGGTTTCGGTGGTAATTTCAAGGAACCCGCCGTCGGTTTGCGACACCAGAATTTCCCCTCCCAGGCCGACCTGGGACAATGCGTTCGCGATATCGGTACGAATCGAACTCGACGTATGGAAACCGACACCGAATTCAACTATCGCGGATGTTACACCATTCCCGATACTGAACCTCATCGGCGCGGCGAGTGATATCCCATTCGAAATATCTATATTTCCGATCAGGGCGGCATACGACTGCATGTCGCTGGAGAACACGTTCAGAACTTCCTCGGTCTTTTCCTCCAGTGCCGCCTGTAGGGTCTGGTTGCCTTCCAGGCTGGCATATATCGTGTCGTAATCCACTGAATCAACTACCAGGTAGGGTGTCCGGGCAAGTTCGATCCCATAGCCCACATTGCCAGTATCGATTCCAAGATCCGAAAGCATCTTGATAGCGTCATCCGCGACACTTGTTACAGGTGTGATTAGATTGTATCTCAAAGAAGAATCCAGCCGTTGAATCGTCGACGATCGATTGAGAATATTCTGGATCGAGAAATCTTCCCTGGCCTGTTCGTACTCATCGATCTCGGAAAAAGTCAATTCCGATCTCTGGTTGTCGGTAAGGGGTATGAGAAATTCCCTTTCATCCTCATCGAGCGGGCCGATACTCAACACTTCCTGGAGTTCATTATAGTTTTGTACAAATTCAGCGATAACCGCGAGGGTTTTCGATGTATCTAGGGTTATATCCACAGCAATCGGGTCGCTCGATACTCCCTTGATATTAAAAGTGATATCGTTTAGGACATCGTCAACCTCATTGGTGTCGCGAATATAACTCTGGCCATCTACTGTGAATTCTGCCTTAACCCGGCTGGTCCCGATGTTCTGAGGCTGCTGGTAACTTTCCGTATATCGCATGGACGACCAGAAGTTGGATGTATCCGTCGCGCTCCCGACCTGTATCTGGTCGAAATACGGTGGTTCCTCAAGGTCCTGGGTCAGAATAAGGCGGTCGGAATTGCTGTCGTACGACGCGATTACCCCCACATGGGCGTCATTTATTCGCTGGATTATGTCATCCAGGCTGTCCGCAGCGGCGTTTACCGTAATTTTAACGCCGTTTATCGTGAATGTGCCGCTGACCACCGGGATGGTTGCCCCTGAGTAGGCCAATGAACTCGCTTGCCTTATGTCATCTTTATCGGTTCCGGAAAATTGCACCGCTCCGGCCGCTCCCTGGAGTCCGAGTACCTGGAAAAAGTTCGATGTATCTCCCGCTGCACCGATTGAAATTGCACTGGCTGTTCCCGCGTCGGGTCGATAGATCAGGAACCTGTCGAAAACCGGATCGTACTCCATATTTACACCGGCTCCCGATGAATTCACGATTCCCATGATCTCATCCAGTGTCTGGGAATCCGTGTTGTCAATAGTGATTTGAACCCCGTTTATTGTGAACGTTCCCGATGTCATTGCGACATCAAGCCCGGAATCATCGATCAGTGTATAAATATTCAGCGCCGGCGTCGAAGTGTTGGCTGCATCGGAAACCCCGCCGATTCCCATGAGGTACTGCGATGTCGCCGGGCCGACAACAAGTTCACTTGACTTGTCGGTGTAAAGAAGCGCTGCACCATCGTTGAATGCGCCACCATAACCATCCAGCCTGACACTGGCAATCAGATCCGTGATCTCGGTGCCATCGGTTCCCACTACCGTTCGCCTTTGGTCCGGCCCCCCGTTCGTCGGCGTAAATACCGTGGTAAATGTATAGTCGGTATCAACAGAGGTCGCCGAGTCCACCGAACTCAATCCCGAATCCGATAATGTACTGATGTCGGTATCCAGAGATATTGTGTCCGGGTCGAGCACATTTTCAAGAATTCCATTACCCGCAGTGTCATCCAGCAGCCTGAAATCTCTACCGCCCTCATTCGCGATTATTTGTAAGTTAT
>DAOVJF010000176.1 GCA_030673355.1 Planctomycetota bacterium
AACATGATTGTGTGCAGCCAGGCAATCGATGCTGAAAGCCAGTTTGAATATGAATTCGACCCGTTTGTCTTCGACAGTTTTTACAATTATGGAATCAGCATCAACATAAACGGCACTGCTGATTTCTGGAACGAGGTGCACAACCCGCAGGAGGAAATCCCTAACGAGCATGAGGATATAGCCCCCCCTGAGGCTGACATTATCGGCTGGCACTTCCAGATTGTCTCCAGGTAATGCGGGTCCGGACCGATGATCCGTTTCATCAGAAATCTCCTGATAACACTTATTATCCTTGCAGGTTTACTCTACTGGGCTATATGGTATTTCGCCGAGCCGATCATCGATCGCATGCATCCACCCATCACAATCGCGTTCATCGGCGCCTTCCAGCCCGGTAGCGATGATGAATACCGTTTCGATGTCAGGATAAAACTCTGGCCCCCGACAGTGGTTATTGAAGATTTGTATATTGAAGCCGATGCACTTCGGGTGGATAATGATACCTGGCAGTCCACTCGCCTGGGGATCGATCGGATTGAATTGGAATTACTACCGCTTCTAAAGGACGAACAGATTGTTATTAAATCCATTGAGGGCAGGAAATTTTTCGGGCGATTGACCAACAACAGTCTCGCTGAGCGACTTGAGAGGAATTCAACGGATCTCAGGGATCTTCGAATCTCCGAGTACCAGGGCCAGTGCCGTATCCAGGGTGACTTCGGACTTGTTACGATCCTGCCCCTCACGCTTCTCGGTGATTGGGAAGTGGATGACAGGGGAATCGCGACTTTCAAAAACCGGAGCTATTACAATCCGGACAGCGTTGTTCCCGAGGGTTGGATCCAGCTTGTGGAGGAACGGAACGCGTTTGATGTACGTGTTGAGATCCTGGAAAAGGGACTGATAGTCGACGCGGTTACGTACGATCGAAATGGCCTTTGGATAAATGCGTTAGAAGAATAGAAATTTCCATCGTGAGGGTTTATCAATGAAAACGACAATTCGCTTTATGATAACAGCCGTCATTATTGCTATTTCAGCATTTGCATTTTTTAACCGGACCGGTCACGCTCAACCCGGGTCCGAAACCGATCCAGCGGTAAGCCTGAGTTACCTTGAAACCGCGATCGGTTTCAGTCCCGTTCAGCTCGAAGGCGGCGAGGAACTGATGATCGATTCGGGCAGGGGAATCGTGCTGGTATCCGGTGCCGCCGGGCTTGTCCTTACCGGGGATCTGCGCACAAAGATTATCGATATTTCCGACGGACTTGTCCTGACCGGTGATATCGACCTGATCCCGGGGCATATGTACATCCCGATAGCGTTGGATAACAGTGTTACAGCCATCACGCTCCAGGCATGGCAATCCTCGATAATTGCAATCCCCGGTGGAACGGGACGTTGAATTTATTAACTCAAATGTAGAAATTACCTTACATGGGATACTTCGACGCAATAATACTGGGTATCGTGCAGGGACTCACCGAGTTCCTGCCCGTTTCATCGTCCGGACATCTTGTGATTCTCCAGTACTTCATGGGGCTCAGGGAAGCTACCGAGAACGTCACTTTCGACCTCTTCCTTCATCTTGCGACATTGCTCGCGGTTATGTGGGTGTATCGAAAAGACCTGGTAAGCATTTTTACATCGGTAACAGTCGGGGGTAACAATGGCAATTATGAACCGATTCCCAAATGGCGCCTGGTCGGATTTCTCGCCATAAGCATTATCGTTACCGGTATAGCGCTTCCATTCAAGGACAATCTGGAAACGCTTTTCGAATCTATTGAGGGTGTCAGGATTTTTCTCCTTGTAAACGCGGTTGCGCTGGCTGTCCTGCCTTTATTGAGAAAAAGTGGTAAAGGCCCTGGAAAGCTCACCTGGGTCGGGGCCGTGGTGATCGGACTTGCCCAGGCGTGCGGTGTCCTGCCGGGAATTTCCCGCAGCGGGTCCACAATAATCGCGGGACTGGCGCTCGGACTCGCACCGCGTGAAGCGTGCCGTTACTCATTCCTGCTTTCAATCCCCACAATTTTTCTCGCCGCGCTCGTTCAGATTCCGGACGCGTTAGCAAGTGGAGTTTCGTTCGCGCCGGGTCCCGCGGCCATCGGTTTCCTGTGTGCGCTTGGTGCCGGACTGCTGGCGATTCCGCTGTTGATCGGTGTAGTGGAGAAAGGAAGGCTCTGGGGATTCGCGATTTACTGCGCGGTTGTGGGTATCGTGCTGTTTTTTTAAATCCAATATTTAGCCCTCGAAAAAACGACAAACCGTAGAACAGCACGGCAGTGCGTTTTCCGCCCTAAATCATCCATATGACGCATTATTGTTCGACGCACTGCCGTGCTGTTCTACGGTTTTTTTTTTCATTTCTCATTTTAATCATAATCATCCGGAAATCTGTAAATCAATCCAGAGTGGCTAAAAATGGTTAATACCTGGTAGATAAATGGTTTAAGAAATTTTATCCTTGGTACTTTCCGCTGAGTCGATTCCAGTGTACGCGGAAGATGCTTAGAAAAACCGCGATCGCCGTACGCATCGGGCTTTTTATCCTGCTGGGCTGGATTGTCCGGTGTATCAGATGTATCGGCACTTCCCGGATTTTCAATCCAAGCATCCCTGCAAGGTACAATGCCTCGATATCGAATCCCCACCCGTCCACTCTTGTCAGTGAAAATATTTTATTCGCGGCTGGTTTACTGAAACATTTGAAGCCCGCCTGCGTGTCCGAGATTCCAGGCAGAATCAGGAGCCTTGAGATAACATTTCCGATCCGGGAAATCACCTTACGTTTTGTCCGCTCCCTGCCGCGATCGCTTTCGCTGAGGTTTCTCGAACCGATAACCACATCGGCGCCATTCCTGAATTCATCAAAGCATCGCTCGATCGCGTCGATCTCGTACGGGTAATCGGCGTCCGTGGTGAGGAGGTATTCCCCGAGTCCCGCGAGCATTCCAGTCCTGACCGCGGCGCCTTTTCCACGGTTACTAACAAGCCTGATTACCGTGGCGCCCGCGTCCCTCGCGAGTTCGGATGTCCGGTCGGTGGAGCCGTCATCCACGACGATAAACTCTGTCGGGTACGGCTGAGCGTCGAAATATTCCCTGAGGGATTTTACCGTGGAGAAAATGTTTAATTCTTCCATGTAGGCTGGAATGATGATGGACAGCCGGATATCTCCATTGGCATCGGACACGTGGGGTATTGTAGCAGAAAACCCGGGTTATTTTTCATTTGTTATTACCACGAATTCAAAGTACTTCGAAGCAAAAAAAATCCCCCCGGTTTATGGGGGGAGAATTTTCATATTTTATTTTTTATTCAGATAATTGAACGGCCTTCGAGGTCATCGGGGTCGAGTCCGGTTACCGAGAAATCAAAGTAATCATCAGAGTAACCGCCTCCTCCACCGATACCGAATCCGCCTCCTCCGCCGCCGATTCCTCCACCACCGCCGGAACCGCCGCCGCCACCACCGTAGCCGCCACCGCCGGAACCACCGGAACCGCCTCCGCCTCCGTAAAACCAGATTCCGTATCCGGATGTACTCGGCAGGAGATCCATTGTCTGGAGGAAATCAATAGCGGAATCAGCATCGAGATAGTGGGTCTGGTACAAAGTGATCGAACCATGACCGAGTTCCATCTCAAGGCGTTCCCGTGTGCCGATATAGAGAATGGGGTCGGCATCCGGAACTGCCCTGATGACTTTGTAATCAAGATTGTATGCAAGCATGAGCTGGCTGAAGATGACATCAAACGGCATTTCGGATACATTCATCGTTACCGTTCCGCCGCCGCCGGAGTCCATCGGGTTAAATCCACCGCCGCCGCCGAAACCACCGCCGTTACCGCCGGCATCCGGTCCGCCCGGGGGTCTGAATCCTTCTCGAATATGCCCCGACGGGGTTGTGTTCCAGTAGGCGTCAAGGATGAAATTAACACCCGCCTGCTGAGTGAGGATCATCAGGACATCCACAAAATTCGCCCCGTTTACATTAAGGCTGACAATCGCGTCGGAAACGTGTCCTGGATTCAAGCTCTCATCGGATTCCGGAAAGTAATATTCTCCGGAGTCAGCATCCTGCTGGCGGGTTATCGGGACATCCGGGTATTCATCATCGGCCAGCACGGCACCGGAAGGCGCCATGACCATGCCGATCAGGATGAATAAGGATAACAGTGGGATATAATTGCGGTATCTCACGATTGGCTCCTTTAATACAATATAATATGCACTCCCCTTGTTGATTCGATACCTTTTACAGCTTCAGGGTTCAAATAACCTGATCTATATTATTGATCCTCAAAAATTATAACATTTTTCCAATCGGATATATTCTTCAAAATAAAGAAAAATTGTCACGATATTGCAATCCAAAATCCCGCAAGCAGTCGAGGTGAATTTCTTTTTTATTAAAATGGTAATGATATTTACGCAGGTTCGATTGCGGGAGGTGATTTCTTTGTTGGAAGGGTCTCCGGTTCGATCTCCCTGGATTCCTGTTCGTCCTCAAGATGTTCCATACCCTTCTTTGCCAGATCCAGAAGAGGGGTATTTTCATCGATCAGGTGAGGCTGTCCTTCAAGAATTGCCAGAAGCTCCACACCATCCATGTCCTGGACCTCAAGGAGCCTTGTCGCTACGTCGATCAGTTTCTTCTTATTCTTAGTAATGATTGTGGTGACTTCCTTGTGGCTTTCTTTAACAATTCGCTGGACTTCCGTGTCAATTATCTGGGCGGTTTTTTCCGAATAATTCCTGTCCTCATGGATATCGCGTCCAAGGAATACCTGGCCGTGCTTCCTGCCATATGTTACCGGCCCGAGGGCTTTTGACATGCCGAATTCTGTAACCATCCTTCGCGCAAGCTCGGTTACCTTGTTCAGATCGTCACCCGCTCCGGTCGAGACCTCGTTGAACATAACTTCTTCAGCGACGCGGCCGCCAAGGGCTGTTTTAACCTTGTTAACAATCTCTTTCTCAGTAGTCAGGTAACGGTCTTCAATCGGCAACTGGAGGGTGTATCCAAGGGCCATTCCCCGGGGGAGAATACTTATTTTGTGAACCGGGTCCTGGTCGCCTATATAATACGGAACCAATGCATGGCCAGCCTCATGGTACGCGAGACGTTCCTGTTCTTTTTCACTGATTACACGGCTTCGACGCTGGGGTCCGGCGATTACACGCTCGATCGACTCCTCGAAATGCTCCATCCTGACCTGCTTCTCGTTCTTGCGGGCCGCGAGAATTGCAGCCTCATTGCAGAGATTTCGTATGTCCGAGCCGGTGAATCCCGGAGACCTCCTCGCGATAATCCCAAGATCGACATCGTCGGAGAGTGGGATTTCCCGGGTATGAATAACCAGTATTTCCTCTCGGCCTTTGATATCCGGATTGTCAACCACAATTCGGCGGTCGAAACGTCCGGGACGCAGCAACGCCGGATCGAGGATGTCGGGACGGTTAGTCGCCGCGACCATTATTACGCCGGCATTCGGATCGAAACCATCCATTTCCACTAAAAGAGCGTTGAGGGTCTGCTCGCGCTCATCATGGCCGCCGCCGAGTCCCGCGCCACGCTGCCGTCCGACAGCATCTATCTCATCAACGAAAACAATCGACGGCGCATGTTTCTTTGCCTGGTCGAACAGGTCCCTGACACGGCTCGCGCCTACGCCGACAAACATCTCGACAAAGTCCGAACCGCTCATGTGGAAGAACGGCACACCTGCTTCGCCGGCAATTGCACGGGCGAGTAACGTTTTCCCGCATCCTGGAGGACCGACAAGCAGTACGCCCTTCGGGATTTTCGCGCCAAGCGCGATGAATTTCTTTCTTTCCTGCAGGAACTCGACGATCTCGCCAAGTTCCTCGACAGCTTCATCGATACCGGCGACATCCTTGAATTTGACCTGCGGACGGTTATCGGTGAGCATTTTCGCTTTCGATTTGCCAAAGCTGAACGCCTGCCCGCCGGCTGATTGCGCCTGACGGTACAGGAAGAAATACAAGAGTCCGAATAATGCGAGCGGTACCAGTAAAAAAAGCAGCGGAGACAGAGCGGTCAGGAAAAACGGAGGGCTCTTGAC
>DAOVJF010000384.1 GCA_030673355.1 Planctomycetota bacterium
GATAAAGATCAATAGCACAAATAAATTGCCGGAGTGCCGAGGTGAATAATGAGCCGAGGATTTAATTGGCTGTCGTTAATGTCCGCAATAATTCTCCTTATAGTGATGGGTTGTCATGGAAATCCATCGACACCCGATCCCGGGTTAATCCTGGGAGAATCTCAAAACCTGGCTCAGGGCAATCAATTAAACCATCTGTGCCTGGGTTCCTATGATGTTTCTTTTGACCCGGTCGGCATGGAAGCTGAAATTCTGCCCAACAGATCGTCAGATCTCCATCTCAACCTGACGAAAATTTTTGTAAATACCTTAAACCTGTCTATCGCATTAATACCAGGCGAGTCCGATCCTCCTAACGGGGTCTTTGCTGTAGATTTCACGATCACTCACCCTTTCACAACCGACACTGAGTACACTATTTTTGATGTAAAGGGAATCGTGATGACACCCGGGACGTTCCCCATTGGCTCCACGATGTTTACCGGACCCTCTGAGACCCGGGTTGACAATGCGGATGGGTACACACGATGGTGGAATCCCGGAGAATTCACCCAGCCGGGCATATTCGGCTATACGGACGGCCTGTTTACAAATACAACCGGCGGCCTGCTGACAGCTAATATCAATCCGTATAAATACTTCGCGGATATCCTCGACCCGACCGACAGTATGCAACCCGTCTATTCAGAGATGCTTACCAGTAACAACGGGAGGGGTGTGTTTAAAACCGGCAGCATCAATACGCGCCGGTACATCGTAAAATTCCAGATGTTACCGTCTCCGGATTTCAGATTTTCATATGTTATAGACGGATGCTGGGCGATACCCGATCCCAATCCACCATCCGCCGTGCCCGATGATTTCCCGATTCAAGCTAACCAGGCGGAAGCATTTCATCTCGCGTTGGCAAAAAAAGCGGACACGCTCTACTATTCCAGTAATTCCGGGACAGGAGCAGGGATCCTCAAACTACAGGTGAATGTCCACGACTGGCAGGGTCAGGACAGCGGTGATATTGCGTCGCAGGTCGGCAGCGTGAAGGTCTATGCACCCGATTTATTTCCGGGTGGAATCGAAATGACATATCTTGATCAGACTCCAGTCAAAGCGCGATACACTGTCGACCTTACCGGTATTGCAATTCCCACAGAGGCCGGAGAAAGTTTACTCGCTGTCGAAGTTGTCTCGTCAGGGGGACCGGAATACGACCAGGGGTTGTCATATCCTGCACCCACTGCACCATTAGCCGCATGGCAAACCCTGATTCTTGATATCCCCGACCTTAACTGCCATGGCGACGCGAATAACGATTTCGCGGATGCATTTGAAATTAATTACGGTTCTACGATCGACGGCCAGGTATGCCTCCCCGATGATTACCGGGATTTCTATTTTTTTGAAATACCATCCGGATTCGAAGTTTCAGGAGATATAGATTTACATTGCGATGCCGGTCCCACCAAACTCGGGCTTTACGATCCCGATCAAAACCTTATTATTGAAAGCGACGTAGCTGCCGGCCTTGCTTCTATTGATGTCGATTCACTCAACCTGATGCCGGAGACATACTACGTCAGGGTTTATACATCCAATCCCACCGAACTGGCTCCATACGAACTGGACTTTAATGTCACCGCCACCGATGTGACTCCCAATCCTGTCGCGCTTACCAGCGGCGGCTTATATGTCAACCCACAGAAAATCTGGTGGGAAGGTGATTATATTTATTTATTGAACAGCAGGTTTTTGTGGATCTACGACATGACAATTCCATCGAACCCTGTCCAGGTTTTCAAAAAAAGAGGTTCTTTCGGTCCCAAAATCATCTCGGCGCATTATGGTAATTTCATTTACTACATTTCCTACTCTGAGCCTGAGCTGGGGCAGATAAACATGATCGATGTCAGCAATAAATCCAACCCGGTATTTCACGATAACGTTGCTTACCTTGGGTATGATGTCGGCGATATCTGCATGAATTCATCACGCCTGTTCGTGGCTGATTTCGGTAACCCGGTAGCAACACAGTACACAATCTTTAACTGGTCGACCGACCCTCTTTTCCCTTTTGTGGCAGGCTCCTTTGGAAGCCCGATCATTGATGTTATCCAACTCGATCTCATGTATCCTGAAGAAACCAAACCGATCCTCATAAGCGCGAGCCAGAATATTTTTAACGCCATTGATGTTGAGAACTCATCATCAACCATATTTCTGGACAGTCATTCAACCGCGGACATCCATGAATTAGCAATCAGCGATAAATATGTAATTGCGACAGGCTCCAATCCGAATGTTACAGATGGCATGTTTATTCTCGAGTTCGATTTACTGACAGGTTTCAGCGAACTTGGAGAAACCGCAACTCCCGGAATGGCGTGTTCCATCGACACTGAATGGCCGTACGCTTACGTTGGTGATTTTACAGGCGGTCTGGCCACTATAGATTTGACAATTCCCGGATCACCAATCCTGCTTACATCGGTACCCCTGGTTTCCATCGGCATTGGTCTTGCAGTAAATGGAGATACTCTTTGCATTATTCCTTTTGACGCGGGAATGCAGGTTTTTGATGTCAGCAATCCAGTATCTCCCCAGGACATGGGACGGCTCGAAGTCATTAACACGGCTGGTTTGATTTTTATCGATGGAGATTACTTATATACCGGTGAATTTTCACTTTATTACCAGGCGATTAAAATTGTAAACATCTCCGATCCTGGAAATATTTTCCTTGAAACCGAATACCTGACATCATTAGGAAAGGTTAATTTCCTGGCTTATGATAATAGACGCATGGCGGCCCTGGCAGGCACTCACAACTGGGAGTTCCTTAATGTCAGCAATCCCGCCTTAATTACACAGATCGCGTCAGGTACGCTTCCCAACCCGGTCCAGACCATGAACATTTACAATGATTATCTTTATATAACAACGCAAGCCGGGTTTGCCACGTTGCATACTTTCGAGTTGAACATGTTCGACCCACCTGCCCTGGTAAACTCAATCACCCTCCCCGGCACAGGTCCCGCTTGTATTTCCTTTTACGGGGATTACATGATAATTCCCAGCGGTAACATTGAGATATACTCACTTCTGAATCCCGCACAGCCTAATCATGTCGCTACTTACGTCCCATCCATTCCTCCATCGAAGGCTGTTGTTCAAAACGACATAATGTATTTAGTGGCGATTGACAGGATTGAGATTGTCGACGCGAGCAATATGCTCAATCTAACATTCATAAATTCCGTTCTGCTTACGTCGGGACCACCTGACTTTTTAACTGAAATTGAGGTTGACGGGCAGTTCGCATTCGCAAGCGGTGCTTCCATGGTGTATTTGAGTAATGTATGGCCGCCGGAAGAAGCGGTCAGCCTGGGAATATTGTTCGGTGATGATGGTTACTTTACAACTGATATAGTTATTGTAGATGACCTTATTTACCTGGCTTCCGGTAATGTCGGTTTAAGTATCTATGACCTGTATTGAGTTAAACAATTAGTTCATTTATTTTGACAGAATAA
>DAOVJF010000477.1 GCA_030673355.1 Planctomycetota bacterium
CGGGTTGTTCTGGCAGTGACAGCAATCCTGCAGCGCCAGGCACAGATATTCCAATGGCGGCAGGTACGACACAAGACGGCAACTCTGTTCATCCCACCCTTTTGGGATATTTCGATGTTTATATCGATCCCGAAGCCGGGATTATCGAGGTTGTTCCAAATCGTAACGCTGAATTCCTGCTTAACATCGTAACGTTACTCAACAAAAACCCGGCAAATATTACTTTTGGTAATTTTGACATCGTGAACAATGTGACATCGTTCGATATCGGGCTGGACTGGACTGTCAAACATCCCGCTCCGATACCACCCGATTTCGATGTGTTTGACATGAGGGGAGTAATTGTTTTCAACGGGTCGGGCACACTCGCAGTCAACCCGGACCTGACATATGGTCTTAATGGAACAGACCAGGTGATGATGAACGCGGACGGTTACTCTCGATGGTTTAACAAGACAGAATTCATCATCCCCGGACTTGGTGGATACACAACCGGGACAATCGCTTTCGATACCGAAGACTGCGGCGGCACTTTCAACCCTTATATTTATTATGCGGACGATCTTGGAGTGAACGATAATCTTTACGACTGGCTTCTGGCAAACGAAGCGTTGGATGGCAGGTTCACAGCCGGAGCCACCCTGACCCGCAGAATGGTGTTCAATTTCCCGATTCCAAATCCGGGGATCAATTTCGGATACGCATTCATGTGCAACTGGGAAGCTATCGCTACTGTTACCCATACCCCGGAAGCGGTAGCGAGCGATGTACAGGTTACCGATGATGTTTACTTCGATGGTTCGATTGGCGGAGGTAATCTAATTCTCGATATCAGCCTGTTTGGATGGGACGAGGTGCCATCCTCGATCACGGTTGAATCGACAGTGCTCAGCGCCATATATGTGCTTTCGGCTTCAGAGATGACCCCGACCGCATCGGGTGACAACTGGGCGACCTGGCATGTGGAGATTCCAGCCGACGATGTCACGGCGATCGACGGCCAGGAGTTCTGGGTAATCGCCGAGTATGCCGGTTATAACTATTTAAACCCGTTTGGAATTCAAAACGACGCCGGATTCGATACGCTCGCGGCGGGATTCCGGTACGATTTGACGGTCTCCGATACACCTTTCAATCTGCCACCTGAGATTACAGACGGTGTTACAGGCGACGCGGAAGTATATCCAACAGACACGGATGAGTACACTGTTACAGCTGATGATCCTGAAGGAGATGCCTTAACCTACGCCTGGACGGTAACCGATGTAGCGACATCCACTGTTGTGTACTCGGGTCCTGGCGATGGAGCCGGAACATTTATTGTTGGCTGGGCGAATAATGTGAATGCGTATGTTGGAGACGAATATGAAATAGATTGCGGAGTCAGGGATCCAACAAGTGTACTTGTATCAGCTATAACCCTGGCAGTTAGCGTGATTGAACCTCCGAATGAACCACCTGTGATCTATGAAGGTGTTAGCGGTCCTCCGAGCGCCGCCCCCGATTCAGAAACAACCTACTATGTGAACGCTTCTGATATTGATGGGGACACTATTACGTATGACTGGACAATTACTAAAACCAGTAATGCACAGGTAGTATATCAAGGACCAGGTGATGGCACTGGCTTTTTGTCATTTGATTGGAGTTCCATAAGTCCAATCTTAGGTGAAACTTACGAGGTAGATTGCGGAGTAACCGACTCAATCAACCCACCTGTATATGCAACGACCCTGGTAGTAATTATCAACCAGCCTCCAGTGCTTATTTCCGGCGTAAATGGGGACTCAACCGCATTTCCAAGCGATGTCAAGGATTATAATGTGGTGGTGAACGACCCTGATGGCGACACGATTACATATCTATGGGGAGTGACTGAAGCGATGTCGGTGTTTCCGCTGTATACAAGTCCCGGTGATGGCAACGGCTCATTCACAGTTGACTGGGCAAACGATGTCGATCCTGAACCCGGGGATGCTTATGTAATAACATGTGAATTCAATGATGAATATAGTGCGCCATTGAAAGCAATTCCATTATTTATTACGATTCAGTAATAGAATATTAATATAAAAACTAACGATCCCCCCCTGATCCACAGGGGGGCTTTCTGTATGCCGGGCATGGTGAGTATCCTGAAAGTCGAAGTCTTCTACGGGTTATTGACTTAACGATTGTTACTTTGAAGGAAGGCACCTGATGGGGATATTACATGCCTGAAACAACGAGAGCCAACCGGGTCGCGTGATAATTATCCAAACATAGACAGTCCTTAATAATGCCTTGCATGTTGCCTTTGCGGCTGATAATTGGATATAATCCGCTCTAGTAACATTTATTTTCTTAGTTAACGCATGACTTAACCGCTCTCCATGGTATATTTTTTATAGTAGTGAAGGCAGATTCACTTGTATTTAGCCTTTCTTATTAGTATAAATATAAGGTTAGTGGAAACATTTCATACGGAACTGTTCCACAAACCTAGAAAATAATGAAATCCTTACGGAGGTCAGAATAATGAAATGGATTAACACGCTTCTCACTGCGCTTGCGGTAATGGCCCTGCTTATGCCGGGTTGTTCTGGCAGTGACAGCAATCCTGCAGCGCCAGGCACAGATATTCCAATGGCGGCAGGTACGACACAAGACGGCAACTCTGTTCATCCCACCCTTTTGGGATATTTCGATGTTTATATCGATCCCGAAGCCGGGA
>DAOVJF010000151.1 GCA_030673355.1 Planctomycetota bacterium
CACTGCAGGGAATTCCCTCCATACGGAACCCGGCGCGTGAATTCCAGCTTCCCAGAAGCTTAGCGCCCGGGCGTTGGAAATTATTACGGCTTGATTCATGGCCTTCACCCTTTCGATGAAGGCCGGTTACAGGGGCAGTCTGTCACAACCTGTAGGTCGAGCAAGTCAACACCCAGCGCGGCGAGTCTATGCCGGGGCAAGTCAGCGGTCGATTTCACATGGCCGTTCGGGCATTAATTTGTCCAGTCGCGCGTCGGGTTCCGGAGTATTATCAAAAAAACGGAGGAGGAAACAACAAGGCACACACAGAAAAACCAGGGACAACCGCTGGAAGCGGTCGGCACATGTCATCCGATAGCTGGAAGCTAACGGCACGATTGCTGGTGCATGTCGGGTTGTGCGATAAAATGAGAGGGTACCGGGTTTGGTAAAAAGAATCGGGGAATAAAAAGACCCTTGTTATTTTTCCGGCTGCGGTACTTTTTCGCGTATGATTTTCAATAGCATTTCAGTACCGGCTTTTAAACCAAAGTAATAACTACCATCCTTAAAAAATGGGATAAATGTCTCCTGGACTATCTCGTCCCCTTCCTTCTCCGGGATGTATTTTTCCAGCCCGAGCCCGACCTCGCATTCAACATGTTTTTGATCGACACTCAAGAGGATCAAGAGTCCCCGGTTGATTTTCGGTTTGCCGATTCCCCAACTGTTGTAAAGATGGAATGCATATTCCGATGGCAGTAACGGGTCGGTTGTTCTGAGTGTGGCAACTACCAGAGGTATCCCTGTCCGGTTGAGATTCTCTTCGAGCATTCCCGAGAGTTCGGTAATCTCATCATCTGTAAGGACCCCGGCGTAGTCATTTACGGATCCTCTCGGCGGGGGAATTACAACTTTTTTAGAAAGAATTTCAGTCGCGACCCCGCATCCCGGACAGAATTCCCGATCCGTCTCAAATTCCTGGCCGCATAACCGGCATTTGATTTTCTCATTCATAATTCACCAGCTCCCTCCTCCACCGCCGCCGCCGGACGATCCCCCCGAGAAACCTCCGAAACTGCTTCCACCGCTCGACCATCCCGATGAGCCGCCGGAACTCCAGCCCGATGAGCCCCCTCCCGATCCGGCTTGCGCTACCAGCATCGGGATTACTATCATCCTGCTGAATTCATGATGGCACACATTGCACACATAGTCTTTTTTTCTGATCCCCGAATGTGAGTAATCCGATGAAAGGACCTCGCGATCGTTTGACATGGTTACACGGCTGCCGCATCGAGGGCATTTTAACCGGACAGCAAATGAAATAAGGATAATCAGTCCGACGATCGCAAAAATCGGTACCAGCACCCACCCGAAATTAAACGAAAAGCCGGTATCGTATGTTTCACCGCCGAGTACCGCGGCATACTGTGCAGCGGCTTTTATTAATCCCTCACCGTAATCATCATTCCTGAATTCGGGTACCGCTTCATTTTCCATTATCCTGACAGCCAGAGTGTCGGTAATTACATCTTCGATTCCATAACCTGTCGAAACCCAGAACTCATGATCGTCGATAGCTGCCAGGATAAGGAGACCGTTATCCGCTTCCTTACCACCTATACCCCAGGTGTTGAACAATTCAAAAGTGAAATCCGAAATATCAAGGCTGCCTGTGGTATTAATCGTCACTATCGCCATCTCTACTGAATTTGCCAGAACCAGGTCTTCGCAAATTGAAATTAGCGTCCTTTCATCACTTTTCGAAATCACTCCCGCATAATCGTTCACATAACCTGTCGGGTCCCCGAGCGATGAGACTGTCTCAGCGAATGCAGTTCCGGGTAACCAGAGGACTATTAGAATTACTGAAATGAGCAGTGGAGATATTTTTTTTATGTGTCCCATATACCGTCTCCAGGTAATTATAACTCACCGTTCCCAAACGTAAAAATATTAGCGGGGAAAGTTCTCAGGGCCGAATTGTACATCTCGGCGGCTTCCTCGAAATTCCCCTTCTCGACAGAAAAGCGGTTGCGAAGTCCTTCCATCTCGATTGTCAAATCCCTGAACGCATCCTCCGACAGGCTCATTGAGCATCCACGGTTGACTTCAACCCATGCGTTCTCGATTTCATCCCAGATACCCTCAAGAACTGAAATCGACGGTGCATCCAACTCCGATAACCGCGCGACCGAATTACCCGCTTCACTAACCGATACCCCAGCATCCTCGCCGCAATTAAAAGAGAGCATCCGGTTCAGAACGCCCGGGGCTTTTTCAGCCTGCTCGACCATCCTGTTATACGCACCGATCGCAACCGACCGTTTTTTATTTATCTCTGCCCTGACGCCGACAGCACCGATCAGAATCAGCAGAACAAGCACAAGAACCAGCCCGAAACATCCGATCCGGGTAATCCGACTGGACTGCATGTATTTTATTCCAGCATCCGTTGTAGCCATGGCTTATTCTACTCTTTCTTCTCCGGGAGCCAGGTTAAGCGCCGGCGCTTCCCTCGATCCCTTAAATTCAAATAAATAGAGTAATGAAAATCCGGTTATCGCCGCGACAACATTTCCGGGAAATTTCAAAACAAAATCGTTATGCGCCTTTACAACGTCGTTATAATTATAACGTCTCTCCGCGATCTCATCCTCGATCCTGAATAACCCGGACTGGAGCATAAGGAAATCCTGATTTGCCTTGAGATCGGGATAACTCTCTCTCAGGGCCAGGATGGATTTAACATGCGATGAGAGGCTCGTGTCCTGCACCCCCGCCCTGTCGAAGCCGCCGTGAATCGCTTCGGTACGGGCCAGAGACACTTTCTCAAGTACATCCATCTCGTGCCTGGCATATCCCTTGACAACTTCGATCAGGTTCGGGATAAGGTCGGCACGTTTTTTTAACAGGACATCCACCTGCGACCATTCGGTTTCAGTAACATTACGAAGCTGGGCAAGACGATTATAAGCATAAAAAATATAGGCAAAAATTATCAGGACGAAAAATAATATCAGTATTAAAACCGGCATAACGTTTTGTAGTCAAGTTTTACAATGGATAGTACCACAGACTTTCGCAAAATGTATTTGGTCACTTCCCATGAATTAAAAAAAAAACCGGCTCGTTTGAGCCGGTATATTCGAGATCAAAAATTATTAATTAATTTTCTTCGGTTAACCGGTGCCGGTCGATACGTTGGTCATATTCTCAATCGCACTGAACAGGGGCAGGTAAAGCGATATAACGATGAAACCGATCACAACACCCATTAATGTGATCAGTACCGGCTCGATCATTGTCGTGAACGCGTCGATCGTGTAATCGACCTCCCTGTCGTAAAAGTCACTGATTTTCTGGAGCATGTCATCAAGGGACCCTGTTTCCTCACCTACCGAGATCATGTCGATAACCATGGGAGGGAACTCGCCGGTTTCTTCCAACGGGTAGCTGATACGCTCGCCTTCCTTGATCGAAATTTTCGCTTTCGCAACTGCGGCCGCGATTACCGCATTACCCACGGTCTCTTCGACAACGGTCAGGCTTTTAATAATCGGGACTCCCGATTTAAGAAGAATAGCGAAAGTTCTGGAGAACCTGGATAACGCGATACGTCTGAGCAGGAATCCAAATACGGGAAGCCTTAACTGGATATTGTCCTTAAGCCTGTTAAAGAATGGGAAATTACTTGCATATTTCGATCCAATAATAAGCAGAAAAATAGCAGCGATAAGAAACGGAGCACCGTGAACAACTATATTCGATATTTTAATCAGGATAAGGGTCATTGTGGGCAGCGTAGCGTCCATGTCGCGGAAAATTTCAACGAACTTTGGAACAACGAAAATCATGATCAAGCCAACGATTAAAGCGGCTGCGGACAGGATAATGATCGGGTAACGAATACCCGCCTGTACGTTCTGCCTGATCTCAATTTCCCGCTCCATATCCATCGCGATCCTGTCGAGAACGATATCAAGTGAACCCGATTCCTCACCCGATTTAATCAGGTTGACCATCAGGGTGTCGAAAACTTTTGGGTGCTGACCCATTGCATGCGATAACGAGTAACCCTCCTCGACCATCTTCGCCACATTCTGGAGGATTTCCGCCAGGTGTGTATTTTCTGTCTGTTTAACGATAATCCTCAGTGACCGCAGGATAGGCAGACCGGCGTTGATCATCGTGGACATTAATCGCGAAAAGATCGACATGTCCTTCAGTTTGATCGGACTCAGGCGCTGTATAGCCCTATCAAGGCGCTCATATAAGGTGTTTTCCCCGATCTCTGTAATTTTGTTTACGAAGTAGCCCTGATCTCGTAACCGCTCGATCAACTGATCGCGGCTGTCCATTGTGACGGTTCCGGTAATATTTTTTCCGAACCGGTCACGCACATTGAAATTGAATTTTGGCATCTTGTTTAAAGGCTCCTTCTTTATTAACGGCATTAATTACCGTTTATTGTGATACGAGCCTGTAGAAAAGTTCCTAATTATTATACCTCATACCCATGCATACCCTCTACCCCGATTACATTTATAATATATCATAAAGCCGACCGATGGTCTATTATACTTTTTCGACAGCTTTTTATATATATTCGCATTGATTTGGACACGGTATCCACTTGCCCTTTGGATTCCGGGTGCTTAGAATAATCCTTCCAGACATTCAGCAGGAGCCAGCATATGAGAATACTAGTTACCGGCGGCGCCGGTTTTATCGGATCGAACTTCGTAAGTTACACATTAAAAAAACATCCTGACGACAGGATAATCGTTCTCGACGCGCTTACCTATGCCGGGAACCTTGAAAATTTCGACAAGGAAATCTGGAATAACCCGAATTTCCAGTTTTTCCATGGAAATATAACCGATGAGAAACTTGTCAAAGAACTCATGCGAAATGTCGATGCGGTCGTCCATTTCGCCGCCGAAACACATGTTGACAGGTCGATCCGTGAGGCCGGGACTTTCCTTGAAACGGACATCTGGGGAACTTATATCCTCCTGGATTCCGCCAGGCTGGCAGGGATCGAGCGATTCGTTCATATTTCCACCGATGAGGTATACGGCGAAGCTGAGGACCACGCTTCAGTCGAGGGCGACGATCTCAAGCCAAAAAGCCCGTATGCTGCCAGCAAAACAGGCGCGGATCGCCTCGCATGGAGTTACTGGACCACTTATGAGCTGCCGGTGACAATCTCGAGGTGCTCAAATAATTACGGGCCGTTCCAATATCCGGAAAAACTTATTCCCCTGTTTGTAACAAACGCGATGGAAGATAAACCGCTTCCCGTGTACGGACATGGAAAAAATACCCGTGACTGGATCTATGTCCTTGACCACTGCTCCGCTATCGATGCCCTGATGAGGAGCGATGGTGATAAGGTCAACGGTGAGGTTTTCAATGTTTCTTCAGAGCATGAGCTTTCCGTGCTGGATATCACAGGTATCATCCTGAAAGCCCTCGGCAAACCGGAATCGCTCATTAATCACGTTGAAGACCGTCCCGGACATGTGATACGCCACGCGGTCGACCCGTCTAAAATTAATAAGGTCCTGGGATGGAAGCCGGAATACGGATTCGTCGAAAATATTGAAAAGACCATCGATTGGTACAGGAACAACGAGACCTGGTGGCGGAATCTCAAAGAAAAACAGGCTGAATACAAGGAATGGATTAAAGCCCAGTACGGGAAAGGTTAACTACCGGGCAATCTCATGTTGTTACAGCCTGTGGATTATTGCCATCAGCTTCTCACGGAGTTCCCCGGCATACCTGTAAAGTACCTGGTTTTTACTCGCGTTCAGGGTCTTGATCGGATCAAAAATAGCTACCTCGACAGCTCCGCTGGGCATAACTTCCACAATTATTGTACATGGTGTGGATTTGGCAATCTGTTCTTCCTTATCGGCAGGCCATTTTGAATACCGTTTGCTCCTTCCCCTTTTGAATTCCTTGAAATATGCCGAAATTTTTACCTTCTTTGATGAGTCCCCGGCGGTTTCCTGTAATACATCGAATCCCTCCCTGAACAGGGCATCCGACAGCTTGTCCACCACCTCATCAAGTGGAATTTTGAGTTTTCGCCTGAAACAGTAATCTGACATTGATAATCGGAATTTTATTTCTATTCCCGCTCTTCTCTCGAAGCGAACGTGACAGTAACAGTAACCTCCAACCCGTCTCTCAGGACAACAATGTCGATAGTATCGCCGGGTTCATATTCACCAAGCGCGTATGAATAGCTGTACAGGTCAGTAATTTCGTACTCCCCAAGCCTGATAATCCGGTCACCGCCCATCAATCCACCGGCTTCCGCGGGGCTTCCCGGAGTGACTCCAACGATATAAAAACCCTCTTCGGTCGATTCAAAATCTGGAATCGTGCCAAGGTACACACCATATGTACCCGTTGAACTGACATCCGTACTGATGGATCCGGATTGAACCCCCCATTCCTGGAAAGTAAGTTTACCGTCCCGATCTGCTACCTGCTCGACAACATCATAAACACCCGCGATCACCGATCTGAGCCCCTCGTAGTTGATTCTGTCGGCGTCATCGGATGGACGATTGTAATCTTCATGGATCCCGGAGAAAAA
>DAOVJF010000474.1 GCA_030673355.1 Planctomycetota bacterium
ATAAAGATTTCGGGTTAACGTGAGCTGGGTAACCAGTGCCGTTAGCTTCCAGCTATCGGATAGCCAGTGCCATCAGCTTCCAGCTGTTGGATTGATAAAAATTAAATTGAGTAAATTTCATAAATGGAGTTACTAAAAATGAACCTAGAAGGAAAAAATGCAATAGTCACCGGAGGCAGTATCGGGATCGGCACTTCAATCGCGCTCAATCTCGCGAAAGCCGGAGCGAATGTCGCGCTGAATTACCGTAAGCACGCCGACGAAGCCAACCAGGTGGTTAGCGAGATCGAAAAGATGGGACGCAAGGGTATGGCGGTCCAGGCGGATGTCTCTTCGACCGAAGAAGCCGAAGCGATGGTTAAGAAAGTGGTGGATGAATTCGGTTCGATCGACATTCTTGTCTGTAACGCCGGGATCAATCGCGACGCGGCTATCTGGAAAATGACGGAAGAGCAGTGGGACCAGGTCATGGATATCAATCTCAAGGGGTATTTCAATTATATCCGTGCGGTCGCGCCGTATTTCCGTGAACAGAAACACGGCCGGATAATCAATATCACATCGATCAACGGCCTTCGCGGGAAATTCGGGCAATCGAATTATTCGGCATCGAAAGCGGGGATCATCGGCCTGACAAAAACGGTCGCGAGGGAACTCGGCCGTGCGCAGGTGACAGTGAACGCTGTAGCGCCGGGGATGATCATGACCGAGATGGCGCAGCAGCTTGAGCAGAAATGGATCGATATCGCTAAAGCCGAAACGGTGATGGATAAACTCGGGGAACTCGATGATGTCGCGCACCTGGTGGTTTTCCTCGCGTCGGATATCGCGGGGCACATCACCGGGCAGGTAATTTCTGTTGACGGCGGGCAGTATATTTAGAAGGAGAAATCCATGGCTGAAGAATTAGCACTACTACAAAAATCCTATGACAACAAGCACATTGCGATCCTGACCCTAAACCGTCCTGAAGCCGGCAATGCCCTGAATACTCCATTCCTGAAGGCCCTGGCTGAAAAGTTTGACGAGATCGAGAACGACACATCGATTCGTGTAGTGATAATGCATTCTGTCGGGAAGCACGCGACTTTCGGTGCCGACCTGAACGAGCTGGTAGTTGAAACGGATGATGGTTACACGAACATGACGCCAGAGGACGCGAAGGAGCATATCGGTGACGGTCGGATTGTGGCAGGAAAAATTTTTAATCTCAGATGTCCGATCATCGGGCTTGTCCATGGATTCTGCCTTGGCGGTGGAGCGGAGCTATACACAATCTGCGATGTTTTGTATGCGGCATCCGGCGGAAAAGAGGATGGCGGCCTGATGTACGGATTCCCGGAGCCTACGATCGGTGTTATGGCCGGATGGATGGGTCCGGAGATGCTGATCAAACGAATTGGGGCTGGATTCGCGAAGGACATCTTATTGTCGGGAAGGTTTGTAAACGCCGAGGAAGCATTGGGGATGGGAATAGTGCAGGGGGTATTTCCGAAAGACGAACTTATGTCGAAAGCGATGAAGTGGGCAGGGAAAGTCGCATCGAATGCGCCGTACGCGGTCGAGTCGACACGCCGGACATTGAACAGGGTGCTGTTCCCTGAATTCGAGGGAGTCCTTAATTCAACGGGATCTGAAACAGGGAACAATTTAATGACCAGTGACTTTGTAAAAGGCGCGAAGAAAATCCTTACAAAATCGAAAGAACAACCCGATTACGAAAGAGCGTAACAGGAGAAAAACATGGCATTTCCATTAGACCCACCGGTAGTGATAATCGAGGGCGCCCGTACCCCGTGCGGGAAATTTACAGGCAGCCTGAAACAGTACACAGCCACCGATCTTGCGGTAATCGCATCGGAAGAAGCGGTCAAAAGGAGCGGGGTCGAAAAAGAAAAATTCGGGCATACCATAATGGCTGTCACCCGTGCGACATCGAGCCTCGACGCGCATCACATGGGACGTCATGTCGGCCTGAAAGTTGGGCTGCCGGTCGAATCGGGCGGTTACATGATCAACCGCCTGTGCGGGGGTTCGCTGCAATCGACAATAAACGGCGCGGGGATGATCCATTTCGGGGAGGCGGAATATGTGCTCACCGGTGGCGCGGAAAGTTTAAGCAACTGCCCGCATTCGATCTGGGGACTTCGGATCGGCCTTGGATTAGGGCAGGGCAAAATGCACGATACACTCTGGGACGGGCTTATCGACACGTACTGCGATCTAGGAATGGGACCGACCGCTGAAAAACTCGCTGAGCAGTTTGGAATTACCAGGGAGGAAGCCGACAAGTACGCAGTCCGAAGCCAGACCCTGACCGCGGAAGCACAAAAGGACGGTCGTCTTGGGGAAGAAATTGTGCCGATTGAATACAAAGTAAAAAGAAAAGAAACCGCGATGCTGGAAGCCGATGAAACGCCACGTCCGACGACATTGGAGAAACTTTCCAGCCTTCGCGCCGCTTTTGTAAAAGATGGACAGGTGACCGCGGGTAACGCGTGCGGACTTGCCGATGGTGCAGCGGCGGTAGTAATCGGATCGGCGGAAGCGTGCGAACGTGATGGAATTGAGCCGCTTGGTGAACTTATCGCGTGGTCGGCAGTTGGGGTAAATCCGGAGATTATGGGAATCGGTCCGTCCCCGGCAATTAAAGAGGTTCTTATGCGAGCGGGATTGACACTAGATGATGTCGGCCTGATTGAAATAAACGAGGCTTTCGCGTGCCAGGTTTTGGCG
>DAOVJF010000296.1 GCA_030673355.1 Planctomycetota bacterium
AAACCGGAAATCCCGACTGTCGCCCTGAGACAGCAAAAACGGCACGCAAGCCCACTCATAGAGCGGATCGCGCCTGTCTCAGGGATACAGTAAAATCGCGAAAAAAATGGGGAGATACGGATACACCCGATACGGGTAAAAAACAGGCGGTTGTATCATGAAATTTCGTCGTCGGCACCCGGATTGTCACATCACCCACAGACACGCCGTCGCTAAGTCTGTGGGCGCCACCCGGCTGTACATCTATTTCTGTTCATCTGTGCCCGTGAGTTTTATTTCAATCCCGCACGTGTCCGCCATGCCGCAGCCGTCGCATCCCTGACTGGGTGTACTGTCACAGCATTCATTTTTACCGCGTGCTTTCCTGAACAGGTCTCTACCCGCGTAAATTGCCGCGGCGGTTACTACAATTACGATTATCAAAGTTTCCAGGTTCATTGCATTACTCCGTTCATTGTCATACTCCAATTCCGAAAAAAGTTCCGACCTGGTATACGAGTGTCGTGAGAATCCAAGCGAGAACGGTCAGTCCGAAAAATTGAAACAGAGCCCATCCCCACGACCGGGTTTCGGACCGTGTCACGACGAGTGTTGCCACGCACGGAGCGCTTATGAGCGAGAACAGCATTATGCAGAATCCGATAAGCGGGCTGTAATTATCCATAAGTTTCTGCCTGAGCGATGATGATGCGGAGTCGGCTTCCCCGACTGAAAATACGATTCCGAGCTGCGCGACAAAAACCTCCTTGGCAGCAAGTGCCCCGAGTGTCGCTGTCACAAGTTTCCAGTCGTATCCCATCGGACGGAAGACCGGCTCGAGAAAACGCCCGAATCTTCCCATGATGGAGTAGTTCAGGTTCTCCTCATAGATCTTGAATTCGATCTCACTGCTTTGGGCCAGGTATGGGGACAAAATATTGTCCAGGTAATTTTCCGCGATCGGGAAGTAATCGGGCTTTGACTCCTCAAGTTCAGTCAGCCTGCTTTCAAAAACGTATTTTACGGTGATGAAATCGGGCGTGTTTTCTATCAGTCCCTGTTCATCGACCGCCCGATCGAATCCGATCCGGATTTCATCTATCTCGATAACTGTCTCAAGGAACCTGTCCGCGAGCAGGCTGTTCGTGGTTGTCAATTCAGATCTGTCATCTTCTATCCACTTATCGAGCGCGATTTTAATATTGTCGAATCCGTCGGGAAGTCCGAGTTCCAGGTTGACATCCATGAGCTCGGTTTCATAGTCAATCCTGAGTGTTTCGAGTTGTGAATCGTAATCGTCGGAGTAAATTTGCAGTTTTGGGTATGCTGTCGCCCACCAGAGTAGGATTGAAATTGCGAGAATAATCGTACCGGCTTTTTTCAAATACATACGTCCGCGATCCCATGCGTGAATCAGAAGTCCCTGAATGGTTGGGGTCCGGTACGGCGGGAGTTCCATGACAAAAGGTGAACTTTCGCCTTTAAAAATGGTTGTCCTCAGAAGTTTAGCCAGAACAACGGCCAATATAATTCCAATAACATAAATGGTCCAGAGCATCGGCCCCTGCAGATGGCTCGGGAAAAACGCGGGGATTATCAATGCATAGATCGGAAGCCGGGCACCGCAGCTCATCAGCGGTATAATAAGTATCGTAACCAGCCGGTCGCGCTTGTTTTCGAGAATCCTGGTACCCATAATCGCGGGCACCGAGCAGCCGAATCCGATAAGCATAGGAATGAAACTTTTCCCGTGCAGGCCGATTTTGTGCATCAACCGGTCCATTATGAAAGCTGCGCGTGCCATGTAGCCGGTGTCCTCAAGAACCGCGATCGAGATAAACAGGAGCATGATATTCGGCAGGAAAACGATAACCCCACCGACTCCGCCGATTATCCCGTCCACAAGGAGCGATCTGATCGGACTCTCGGAACCCTCTCCGAACCAGCCGTTGACTGTGCCGCCAAGCCAGGCAAACCCTGTTTCAAGCCATCCCATTAATGGATCCCCGATTGTGAAGGTCAGCCAGAACACGAGGTACATGAGTACAAGGAATATTGGCATGCCGACGAATGGATTAATTAAAACCTTATCAAGCCGGTCCGAAAAATTATGCCGCTCCTCGACTGTCCGCGTGACCGCTTCCGACGCGGCCCCGGAGATAATCCCGTATCGAGCCTCAGCGATCAGCATGTCGGCGGGATCGGAATAAATCCGGGCGAGACGCTGCCTGGATCCTTCGACCGCATCGAATAGCTCCCCGACATCGCCCCCCGTGTTCATGAAATCCGAAACAACTTCTGAATCGTTCTCGAGAAGTTTGATCGCGGACCATTTTAAAGGAAGATCGATATATGGATTTACCTCGGTGGAGCTGAGACGCGTAACGATCCTGTCGATTTCAGTGTCGAGTTCTTTTCCATAAACCAGCGGTTTAGGCTCATGCTCTATTTTCTGCCGCGCTACACTCAACGCTGTTTGGAGTAATTCGGCAAGGCCTTTCCCGGAAGTGGCGGTTGTCTGGACAATCGGGATTCCAAGAAGATCTGAAAGCAGGGGAATATCAAATTTAAATCCCGCTTTCTCGGCGACATCGGTCATGTTGAAAGCCAGCACCAGCGGAACCCCAAGCTCGATTAGCTGAACGGCGAGGTAGAGCTGCCTTTCAAGTGTAGAGGCATCAAGCACATCGATTACCACATCGGGTTTCGATTCAACGATGAAATTCCTCGAGACAAGTTCCTCTTCAGAAAGCGCGGTCAGGCTGTAGGTTCCGGGCAGGTCGATAAACTTCACGGGTAACCCGTCGATATTTCGTTTACCTTCCTTTATGTCAACAGTCACACCGGGGTAGTTCCCGACATGCTGGTGGGCTCCTGTGATCCGGTTGAATATCGTTGTTTTTCCAGAGTTCGGATTCCCGGCAAATGCTATTGTGATTTCCTTACCCATGTTTTCAAAAGTTCCTTGTTTTCTCCAGGCCCATAAAAAATGGCGGCAACCAGTATTTGCCGCCAGGATGATTCGATTTATAAATTCCCATTCTATTCTTTGGATTCTTCGTTGCCCGGTGAAACCATGACCTTCTGGCAAAGTCCTCTGCCTATAGCGACCCTGGTTCCTTTCACTTCCAGAACAAGTGGACCGTTAATATCGTTTCTAAGGACCATTAATTTTTCACCCGGCAGAATTCCCATCGATGCCAGACGTGCCTGCGCGGTTCTTCCGGCGTTCACAGCGGTAACTATCAAGGGAATTTCAATCGGAGTATCCGTCAGGAGCATTGAGTTGTGTTGAATCGTTTGTTTAGCCATAGAAAGCATGTATTTTCTGATTAAATACGACCGCAATATGTATTTGAGATTGAATCTCAATTAAGACTATAGCCTATCCATCCTGGAAAGTCAAGTCAACAGTTGATTATTTACCGTTTTAAGCTCTATTTTATTAAACTATTCCTAACTTTTTTATATCTTATTAAATACATAGCACCATTCTATCGATTCAACCTGGGAGACAGATCATGAAACGAAACAGACTTGACTTCGACAGCGACGACTGGCCGTCATTTATCTTTATGCATGCCATATTTTTTCTGGTCCAGTTATTTTTCTTCTGGATTTACTTCTCCCCGACACCATTCACCGAATGGAATATCCCGGTGATTTATTACCGCATTCAGCAGATTGGATACCCCGTAGTATTATTGTGCTCGCTCATCCTGATGAACAGCCATTTTTTTCCACAGAAGGCGAAGCACCTGGTGATATCGACGATAATTTTTATACTCGAGTGGTTTGGGATCGACAGGTTTCTGATGCAGTAGTGGTGGACTTGCGGATTCACGACGATATGGGGCTTAATTGGTTTGTTTGGGATGGGGACAGGTGTTTTACCTAGGCTAGACAGCGTCGTCGCTGTGGACGCTCGGGCACTATAAGCCTATTATCCCCGGGGTAACTTTTAACCGTTTAGCAACGGCCGGGCCATGTCGAACAGCTGATTACCAAGCCCTGATTTCGCGCTATTGGCTTATATGTTCTATGAGAATGATCAAATCAGTCATCCCATTGAAAATTATCAGGAGGCATTGTTATCTTCTGAACTCGCCATTTTGCCTTTGTCTTCAATCTTTCAAATGACAACCGTACCCTGAATTCTTCGCCGAGGGTTGGGGCATTACGACCAGCTAGCCATATTGTATCATTACAATTTGGGTTGTACTTATTTTGCAGGATCCCATTGGGTACTGCGGCTATTGTAACGGTCTGAAGATTGTTACGATCATTTTCTTCATCATAATTATACTTGACAAAGATTGTTGTGGTTAAGAAGCTATCATCTTTGATTTCCAAGATAGGCGGTAGCTTACCTGGTACTTCGACCTCATTGCCAGCTCTAATTTGACGAACGATCAAGGAAATCTGTGACGTTTGTAAAGTTGCAGTTCTCACTCCACTTGTTTTTTCAGCTTTCGAGTCAATAAAAAGGGCTTGCTTTATAGCATATTCA
>DAOVJF010000562.1 GCA_030673355.1 Planctomycetota bacterium
AATAATACATTCAAGGGGACATGCCATTTTTCTCCAGTGATAAACCTGACTTTACCATTGAATATCAAGGGAAAAACGCCGTGTCCCCGAAGTCGAAAAATAATACATTCAAGGGGACATGCCATTTTACTCCAGTGATAAACCTGACTTTACCATTGAATATCAAGGGAAAAATGCCGTGTCCCCAAAGACGATGAATTCCCTTACCACAGAAAATCGGGGACCTTTAATTTTCATCTCGACCGGTGACCTCTCCGGCGACATGCACGCGTCGCATCTTGTTGTGCGGTTACAGAAATTATGGGACGAAAAATACCCGTCCCGACCCCCCCTGCGATTCGCCGCCGCGGGATCGACTCACCTTGAACAGGTCGGCTGCGATCTGTGGGAGGACACTACGTTATGGGGCGCGATGGGGATTTTCGAGGGATTTAAAAAACTTCCGACCTTGCTACTGGCAAAACGCCGCTTGATTCAGAGGATCGGGAGAGAAAATCCGGATTTAATTATCGCTGTCGATTTCAGGGCGTTCAATATGTCTTTACTGAAAGCTGTGAGATACAGGCGCGACCGGTCCATACGTAAGGCGGCTTATTACATAGCCCCGGTCCTGTGGTGGAAATCGGGAGAAACTAGCGAGCGGGAATTAATGGGAAAGGCTATTGAATCTATCAGGAAAATGCCGGGTGCGGCTAAAAAAGGCGTGAGGGACCGTTTCGAAGCGCTTTCGGAGCTTGTCGATCTTGCTCTGGTCGCCTATCCGTTCAGCCTCGACGATTACAAAAATGCCGGGGTCAATTACATATACATCGGGCACCCCCTCGGACAGATCGCGCAGCAGATGGCGGAGGAAAGAAAATACCTCGGTGAATTATCCAACCTGATCGATGGAAGAAGAATAATCTGTATTGCGCCGGGCTCAAGATTGCACGAACTCAAATACCATATGCCTGTTTTGAGGGAATTGGTTGAGAGGTTAATGAAGCGTTACCCGGACCTGTGGTTTTTCTGCCCCGTACCATCCCCGCGCCTTGAGCAAACAATTAAGGATGGATTTGAATTCACCGGAAAAAAGATCACGTTTATTCCCGATGACTGCTACGACCTGATGGCGGAGAGCGACCTGATGATCGTGAAATCGGGAACCAGTGTCCAGCTTGCCCTGCTCCTTGCGGTACCGGCGGTCACGTTTTACAAGGTGACCAGTGAATGGATGGTTAAGATCGCCAGGAGGTTTTTCCAGGACGTCCCCTACATTTCATTCCCGAATTTGCTCGCGAACCGGGAGATTATCCCCGAGCTGATACAATCCAACTTCACCCTGCCCAACATGTATATCGCCTGTACCGAGCTGCTCGACGATCCTGCCGTCGCGGGGCACATGCGGCAGGAACTTGCCGAGTTGAGAAAGATGACTATGGCCGAGGACCCAATCGGCGACGCGGCACGTGCGTTGATTGAGTTGTTGGAAGAATAGAACCAGGTTTTCTTAATACTTCCCTGAATACAAGCAGCCTGCTAATTTCACGCATCTCACATCGCTCTGCGGAATCCCCCGAACATTTTCACTCCCAAAAGTTTCGTCAACCATGCAAGGTAAGCAAACAGTCCAAACTGGACAGGCCCCATTAGAAACAGGAACCAGATCAAGGCATCCCAGCCTGAAAAGTAGCCATTATACCCAAAGTAGATAAGCAACATTAATGGAGGCACAGTACTGAGAACCCAGATGCCAACCACATGCATGAATGCCAGTATCGATGCGTAGGGTGGGCTGAACCTGAATTGGTACATCGTACCCGTTAACGAAGAAAGATTAATGTACTTAAATATGAGTGCGATAATAAGGAGAATCCCCAAAAGCGTGCCTGTCATGATACCAAGTATTTTCACCAGGCTGTAAATTATGCTGTAAACTTCAGTTAAGTGGAGA
>DAOVJF010000475.1 GCA_030673355.1 Planctomycetota bacterium
CTGCCATTTTTTGTGATCATTTTCATCCAGTCAGGTTTGTTTACATTACTTTTCCCATCTCCTGCATTGGCATCCCGTACTCTTGATTGGCGTGATGACGGGTTATGGGTTATCTCCGAACCCGCCCTGAATCAGGAAGACCTTCTATTTCCACCGCTGGCTGATGTCGATTTTAATTACTGGACTCCAAGGATTGCCTCGATCAGCCCTGATGGCGAATGGATTGCTTATGTTAAACATACCGGGGGCGGATACGAGAACGAGGGCCAGAGCTGTTTCCTGGCAAGATGGGATGGCGGCGAGGAAGCAATACTCCTTGAAACCAGTCGGATAATAGAAAATCTCTGGTGGCTCGATGGGGATGGCACCTTCTATGTTGTCGCCCAGCTTACAACCGGCGGCACGCTTTACCGTAGTTTCTTCCAGGTTGTAGATTATATATCCGGAAATGTAGAAGCCTCTGTGGAAGGAAGAATCTACGGCACAAGCATGTGGGGAACAAGGCACTGGGGGGGATATTTCGATTCAAAGGTCGGGCTCAAGTACGAGGTGCTGTCATACGATGAGGAGCCGTCGAGGTGGGGTATGTTCTATGTCGATGAGCTGATTCAGTTTCCTGTGGACGAAAGGTTAATTGACGTGGACGGCATTTCACCTGCAGAACATCCCCTCACCGATGGCGATCTCAGCAATGCTTGGCTCGCCGATAGTTCAACCGAGCCATCTGTAGTACTGAATCTGGACGTGTTAATGCCGGGGATCTCGCTACAAATTCACTCCGGGTACCAGTGGCATAAACCTCCCGGAGTGGGCGGCCTGCCATGGGATGGATTTGATATGTGGCACCTTTATGACCGCCCGAAAAAAATCCTGATGACTTTCGCAAATGGACAGACCTTTGAAACGGTACTTGCGGATAAACGAAGCCTTCAGACGATCTACATTTCGGATGAACTGCCTCTGGAATGGATTGAGATAACAATAATGTCTGTTTATCACGGGGTGGAGTCCGGCCAGGTTGCGATAAGTGAGATCGGGCTGCATTAAAATACGCTTCAAATGAGGAATCTGGTTTTAAAGAAATTATTGGAACTTAAGAGTTCGAGGACAATCACATGAGATTCAAACCAAAATTCAATACCATATTTTTATCATTATTAAGTATTCTCATACTATTCATGCTCACAGCATGTCCGGCTGAAAACCCGCCTGCTGACACAGGCGATGACACATCACCAGATACGGCCACAGAAGACACACTCGAAGGTACTCCCGATGGTCCCGTCCGTATCGCGTTTGTGCCATCGGTCGAGGTCGGCGGGATTGAAACGCATCTCCATGAATTTGACGCTGCGGTCAGCGAAATTCTCGGGCACCCGGTTGAATCTTCGGTTGTGTTGTCGTATACCGCGTGTATCGAGCAGATGGAAGCCGGGCATTTTGAGGCCGCTATGCTACCCTCATCTGCTTACATCATGGCACACGACCGTTACGGTGTGCAGGTTCGATTGAAAGCTGTGCGTCGCGGAAGCCCCACATATCGAGGCCAGATCATTACCAGGATCGACAGTGGGATCGATACTATCGAGGATCTTGTAGGTCGCACTTTTGGATTCACGGAAGCGGCATCCACATCCGGACACCTTTACCCGAAAACACTTCTGATTCAAAATGGAATCGACCCGGATACCGATCTTGCCGAAACCACTTTTGTTGGTAACCACCAGGCGGTTGTCCTTGCGGTTTTAAATGGAAGGGTCGATGCCGGCGCGACCTACGACGACGCCAGGGTGCGTCTTATAGAAACCGAACCCTCAGTTATGGACGATTTAAAAGTCATTATATACACTACAGGAATTCCGTCCGATACAGTAAGCCTTCGCAAAGACCTTGTCGGCCCTTTCTATGACAGGTTTATCGAAACCCTCATGGAGATCAGCCAGGCCGGTGAGGATAGCCCGTTCTTTGCGATTTATGAAATTGATGAACTTGTACCCGCGGAAGATTCCGACTACGATCCAATCCGCGTCATGGTCGCGACACTTGGTTACAATATTGAAGCGGACCTCGATTGAGAATTTGAAACCGTAAAATCGCGATCGGAGGACTCATGACCCGTTTTATAAAAATCCTGCTCATTACATTATTGCTGACATTATCAATGCCGGGATTCAATCCCTTAGATCACACACGAGTGCCCACAACCGGAGCGAAAGCGGAGGTTGGGGGTGATTTCCTGCTCCTTAACGAGATCAGCCCGTTCGGATCTGATGACAAGACCTGGATCGAAATAATTAACCCAACCTCCGATCCGGTGCTCCTTGACGGCTGGACTATCGAACTTTACTCCGGATTTTCATACACATTCCCGGACAACTCGACAGAAATTCCCGGCGATGGGTTGCACGTTCTCGAAATAAACGGAAATCCTTTTAATCCCCAGGGTGACGGCTGTACCTTAATCAGTCCCGATGGTCCTGCCGACGCGATCTCATGGGGATATCCACCTGCCCCGCCTGCAACAACAATTCCTTCCGGACTCCCTCTCCATCCCGATGCGGATTTTCTTCCCGATGCCAGCAAGCCTTTTAATCCCGACGATGTCTGCATTCGTGTCCCATCATCACTGGCTTATGAAATTCAAAATCCAGTAGGCTCAATTCACTGGGTCATTCGCGATGGAAACCAGTCGACATCCGGTGAACCAAATCCACC
>DAOVJF010000395.1 GCA_030673355.1 Planctomycetota bacterium
AGTTGGATGTATTATTAGAGTTAATGGCTACACATATAGAATGGTTAGGGCACTGCTCGTTCAGGATTATTTCTGAATCCGGGCTGAGAATACTAATTGACCCGTTCAATGAAACGATCGGGCTCAAGGTGGCACCGTACGAGTGTGATATTCTCCTGATTTCACATAGCCATTACGATTCATCCGCGAGGCACCTGGTGAAGACGGATTATGAGGAAATGTCCGAAAAAGGTTCCAGGATTATTGAAGGGATAACGTTCAAAGCACTTCAGTCATACCACGATGACAGGCTGGGAAAGGACTATGGGACGGTCCTTGTGTTTATATTCGAATTGGACGGTATTAAATTCGGATACCTGAGTCATATCGGAATCAGACCGAAAGAAGTAATTCTTGATGAATTAAAAGACCTGGACATCTGCTTTGTACCCGTGGGCGGGGTACTTGCACTCGATCCAACAAATGCCAGGGTATTAATGAATGAGCTCAAACCGAAACTAATCTTCCCGATGCACTTTAGTGATCGCTATCTGAATTTTACTCTCCTCGGAATTGGGGAATTCACCAGGCTCATGAGTAAAGCCCTGGGGACCCGGAGAATTGATAACTGGATTTATGAGGTCAATAAAGAAGAGTTTCCAGAAGAGCCTGAAGTAGTTTTGATGCAGCACTGGCCAGGAGCCTCAGGAATTTAAGCCATTTTTCGGCATTTTCTAATGAGCATTATGGTATTTATTTCATTTTTTTTCACCTACTCACTTGACAATTGGCATTTTTGTAATATACTTCAGTGACGAGAGAGCGGGAACTCCTTCCTACCTTCCTTCAACCAATCCGAAAACCTCCTAGTCTTCACTCCTCTTCTCCTTCCCCCTCTCTCATTTTTTGTCCCCAAACTCTTATTGTCTAACGCCTTTCATAATATTGGCATTTTTTTTACTCATTTTTATGGTAAAATCCTTATATAAAAATGCCAGATCCAGACGAAACAGTATCGCATGACGCTGGGGACAGTGCCGAAGCAGGTAATCAAGGGCCGGTTCCGGTCGAAGCTCCAGAAAACCTGACTTGCCCGGTATGCGAGCGTCTAATTCCATCGCCCACGCACGAATCCTGCCCGCACTGCGATGCACCCATCGACACAATCCTGGCAATATTTCGTACTGCGGACCTTTCACTTAAAGAAGCAATGCGGGATGTTCGATCTGGTGATATTGAATCGGCCAGGAGACGTCTTGGATTCGTCCGCCTGACCTCCAGGGGGCATCGTCTACGTGTTGAACTTATCCAGGCCATTCTGGACAGGCTCGAATGGAAAACCGAATCGGCAATGGCCATTCTGAATACGATAAAGGACGCACTTGAGGAAGGCGACGACGAGTTAAAGTTCCTGGTCGACAGTGTCGAGAGGCAATGCCTGATCGACCAGGGCGCCCTGGCTGCCTGTTGTGAACATTACAATTTTGCGTTATTCCATGCACGGAGGGGCCATTACGAACAGGCCAGGCGATCGCTGAGGAAGGCGCTTACGGAAGTATCACATCATCCCGAAAGCCACGCCCTCCTTGGGAAAGTCCAGCTTGCGTTAAGGGAATATGATGATGCCCGGTACCATTTGAAACGTGCTCTGGCAATTGACCCGACAAATCCGACCGCCACAAGGTTGCTTGCCCAGATGGGTCAGCAGGATTTCCTGAATGTTGTCGAATTTGTAAAATCCAGGGGTTTATCACCTGCCTGGACAGGATCGATAATCGTTCTGGTAATACTATTCGCTATTGCAATCACGGCTGCGATTACAGCAATGAGCCGGTAAAATCGATATCAGCTTCTCCCAAACCAAACAGACCTGTATCAGAGGCACGACCGTCAGGGAGTGCACTGATGACTGATCTAGTGGCACATAATCAAATGAGCCCTTGTACACTCCCTGACGGTCGTGCCTCTGTTATATCGTGGCGTTGACAAGGGGGGGGGACGTTTTAACCACGACGGTTTGTGTTTTCAGATTTTCCCTGTCTGTTGAAATCGTTTTTCTCGAACATTGCTCGCGCCGATTTTTACCGTTTCCACTGGGATTTTATCGAGAAGGCGCCAGAACCATATCCCCGACCCCAGTAAAATGATTGTAAGTATAAGGGCAAGCCACCACGGGGATATTTTTGTCAGGATCCCGAAGAGGCCGAAAATTGCTCCGAGTATCCAGACAAGTATCACCGAGAAGGTTTTTGAAAAACCATAATTGACAAACCTGTGTGAAGTGTGGTCCTTGCCCCCCCACCAGAAATTGATTTTCCTTTTACCACGGCTGAACGCCACGAAAAATGTATCGAATACAAAAATCCCGACCACAAGTATCGGCGCCAGGATGTGACTTAGAGAATGGAGGTTATCGGGCGATGGCGTCCGTCCCGCGATCAGCCCAAGAAAACTCAGGAAAAATCCGAGTACAATGGACCCTGCATCCCCGAAGAAAATTGTTGCCTTTGGGAAATTGTATGGCAAATATCCTAAAAGGCTCCCGATAAGTACGAGTGAAAGGCCGATTGTTATTGGGTCATGTCCGATTGTCCCGATAAAAAGAATGGAAAGTCCCGCAACTATCCCGGTTCCTGCCGAAAGACCGTTCATGTTGTCCATCAGGTTAGCGGCGTTAGTGATTCCGAGAATCCAGAAAAGCGTGAGCGCCCATGAGATGAACTGTCCGGCGATCCCCCATGCCTCGGGTATGAATGTAACCTTCCCGCCTCCGAAGAAAAGGACGGTACCGGCAACACCGAGCATTAACATTTTTATGCCGGGAATCATGCCCCGGATATCGTCCCAGAGTCCGACAGCGAAGATTATGACTATCGCTAGCATTATCAGCCATACATTAAATCCGGCGGGCAGGATGCGATAGGTCTGGCTGAGTACGATGAAACTTCCAATTAAAAGAGCGATAAAAAGGGAAATCCCGCCAAGGTAGGGTGTTGGTTTCTCATGAGTTTTGCTGGAACCAACAATAGGTGCATCGACGATGCCGAATTTCAACGCGAACATTCGCGCGATCGGGGTTCCGGTGAAAGTTACGAAGAAAGGAAATGCCAGTATGAGTGAAGGGTGAATTCCCATGTTTTCAAATGTTGTTATCTGACCGGTATTATAACGGATTGGCTTGAGAAAAGCGTAACGTGTACCAGTAAATGTAATACCTTTCGTTATTTAATCCCCCGCGCCGCCAACCGGCATTATCAATCTGACTGTCGCGTTCGTGCCGACAACTTCCGCTACCTGGTCGTCATACATTGCCCCGATCGCCACAGTTCCAAGTCCGAGAGTTTCGCACTGGAGGTAAATATTCTGTAAAACAGCTCCAACCTCCTGATCGATATACCTCATGCTCCTGTCGCCGTACTTGATTTCGGTGATTTCCGGGATCGCCGATATCACAATGGTCGCCGGGGCATTACC
>DAOVJF010000148.1 GCA_030673355.1 Planctomycetota bacterium
ATAGACCGGAACTTGATAACGGGCGGGTTAAAGGAAAAATTGTCCACATTGATCATTATGGGAATGCCTGGACTAACATCACACGGGAGTTCCTCGAAAAAATCGGTTGGATGGAAAATCCAACTAAAATTGTGCTGACGGTCTCATCGTGTAAAATAAAGGGGCTTAACCGCACTTACCTCGACAGCGAGCCTGGAAAACCCATTGCACTTATTAATTCATTCACCCTCCTTGAAATCGCCTGGCCGGGTGAATCGGCAAAAGATAAAATGCGGCTCTGGGAAGGGGTCTGGGTCGATGTTTACCTTGAGCCCTGATGTAACATCATTCCAATGGCCAGCATAATAATTATCAAAAATTGAAAAATTTATGTCAGGTTTCCATGTTTCCAAGCGTTAAGTATTGGGTGGTAATTCTATTTACAAATCACATGGGGATTGCATTGTGCCTGACATTTCAATAACAAGCCTGGCCTTCGATCTCATAACAGGTGCGTTCAACCTTGTTTTTCCTGGATGGTGCCCGGGATGTGACAGGATCGATCATCATGGATTCTGTCCTGAGTGCTATTCAATGCTTGAACCGATTGACTCCGATCGCAGTTGCAAAAAGTGCGGCTCACCCGGCTTGCCAGGATTCGGGGGAGGGGGAAGCTTGTGCCCTGACTGCAGAACCAGACCCACACGCACAGAACAATCGATCGCCTCTTTTAAATATTCCGGTCCTTTAAGTCGGGCAATCGTCCGATGGAAGTACCATGACCAAAGGCACCTTTCCAGTATCTTTACAGGCCTCATGACAGACTGGGTGGTTCTCAACGCTCCCGAGTGGTGGGAAACGCTCGATTTCATAATTCCCACTCCACAGCATCCAGGCACCCTCCGTATCAGAGGATTTTCACCTCCGGATGAATTATCTGGACAAATCTCAAAATCATTTGCGATCCCATTACTTCCAAGGACCCTTTACAAAATTCGGGAAACGCCGCCTCAGGCAAGGTTAAGCAGGGAAGACCGTGAGAGAAACCTTTATGAAAGTATGTGTGTGTTTGATGGGTGCCTGGTGTCCGGGAAAAATGTCCTTGTAATCGACGATGTGATGACAACCGGTACAACCATGAATGAATGCGCACGCGCGATTCTGAAAGCGGGCGCTCTGAATGTTTACGGATTCGTTCTCGCCCGGCAATCCGAGTATTTTTGAAACCACATATATCGGCACGTTGGGCAAATCTTTTTTTAAACCACTTGATCAAATTTAATTTTTTTGGACAAGAGTGACTTTGTAACATTATTTATACCTATTAAATTACCTTTATAACGTTTGTGACCTTTCCACTATCTTCCCATGATATTAATTTGACAAGAATTGTTACCTTCTGTCGGGAGGTTTAATAAATGGTTGATAGTATAGATCAAACCGGACAGGATACCCTCGGTTTGAATGAAATCACTGAAAATAATGCTGAAGAGATAAATAAGCACATTACCGTTGCACCGATTGGCGTCGATCAGTTGACCCTGGAAAGGGAACTCATCGGCGTTTTACTGAAAAAACCGTCCGTTGATCTTGTCAGGATGCTTCGTGAATTTGGCCCGGCTATCGGTTCCTTTACATCGAGACACAGGCTCGTGATCCATGCCGCTTTCAACTGCCTCCTGGCCAGTGAAGATATCGATGTGGGTTCCATACAACGCCGGATGAAAGAAGTCGATGACTGGGACAAATTCGGCGGGTCGGAATACTGGACCGAACTTGCGACCGGCACCGATACAAACGCGGAGGAATTCCCCCGGCTTGTCCATGCGATGCGGGATTATCATGTCCGGGAGAAATTCCGCCATACCATGGAAATGGCTCTTGGGATGTCGAAAGATTCAACTCGCGATCCGCAAACTGTTATCAATTTTGTTAGCGAGGAACTCACACAAGCTGTCGCTAGCGGTGGTGAGGAACGCCCGCAATCCGTTGCCGAAATCATGCACGATATTCACCAGGAAACAGAACGTGGCGAGGCAACTTTGTTTAAAAACTATGAAACCGGATTTGATGTCCTTGACCATGCAATTTCAGGTGCCGCTGCGAGAGAACTAATCCTGATCGGTGGAGCACAGGGTGTCGGTAAAACCATTATGGCAGTGCAAATGGCAAGAAATATGGCCTTGTCCGGACAGGCCCACTGTCTTTACGTTTGCTATGAGCATGACCCGCTATACCTGTTCAAACGACTTATACCCCTCGAAAGTATCGATCCTGTCAGCGCCACTCCTTTCGACCAGGGATTAACAGAACGGGATGTTATTGAGGGAATTGAAAAGGCACGTGAAGGTAAGGTCGGATTTGTTGACCTTTTGAAAAATTCGCATCGTGGGAAAATGGTCCTCGACAGGCTTGAGGATTACAAGGATAAGCTGTTCTTCATAAAGGGTAATTCCATCAAGACCACAATCCAGGCGTTGAGAAGAATGGTCCTGGAAGCGAAAGCACAATACGGCAATGTCGTCCTGTTTGTTGACTACCTTCAGAAAGTTCCGGTATTCCCGGAACCGGCTACCGAAGATGAGAAAATTACATTCATCACCCAGGGTCTCAAGGACCTTGCCCTGAGCACCGACATTCCGGTATTTGCTGTTGTCGCCGCCGACCGTGAGGGCCTGAAAGCCAAGCGAATGCATATTTATCACCTGAGGGGTTCATCGGCGATCGACTACGAGGCGGATATCTGTCTTATTCTCAATGATAAATCGAAAATTATCTCCAAGTCGAACATAGTCTATAACCCGTCAAAAATGACCGAATTCAAGCGTTGGGTGATTTGTACGATCGAAAAGAACCGTACCGGCCAGAAAATGGTCGACCTTGAATTCCAGAAACAATTCAAGTACTTCTGCTTCGATCCAAACGGACGCCTGGTGCAGGAGACCCTGATCGACGAGAAGATTTACAAGGAATAATTCTAAATAGCTATTAATCGATCTTCCCTGGGTCACATGTTATGAACAGCTGAAGTCGCTATAAGAATCTCAACTATTCGACACTGGATCATACTATTTTTCATTGGGAGAAGTTTCATGTCCGATGCAAACGATAAACTTTATGAACAAACTGAGATGATTAACCATCAGGACTGCGACCACAACGAAACGCTCAGTAATCAAATGCATGTACTCGACAAGCGTGTCAGGGAATTGCGTTGTATGTATCGTATTTCAGACCTCGCAGCACTTCCGGGAATTTCACTCAATGCAATGATCCAGGGCATTGTGGATTTAATGCCATCCTCGTGGCAGTATCCGGAAATTACGTGCGCCAGAATTATTTACGGTGACTGTGAATATAAAACAAACCATTTCCGGACTACGGATTGGTCGCTTAAAAGTGACATCGTTGCCGGGAACGATAAAATTGGGGCTGTTGAGGTTTATTATCTTGATAAAATGCCTGAAATTGATGAGGGTCCATTTCTTGAGGAAGAGAGAACTCTAATCGAGGCCGTAGCCAAAAGGCTAGGCGAAACAATCCAGTACAAGGAAACCCGGGATCGTCTGAAAATCCTTGAACGGGCGGTTGAGAACAGTCTGGATGGGATCGTTGTCTGTGATATTAACGGAAATATTAAGTACACAAATTCAGCCTGGGAAACTATGCATGGCTATGATAAAAATAGCGGATCCGCTGATCACCTTAGCCATTATTTTAATAGTTCTCAGATTGATGAAGAAGTTACACCATTGCTTGTTAACTTAATCAATGATGTTACCCATGAGAGGGAGATCTGGCATACGAGGAAAGACGGAACAGTCTTTCCCACCTTAATGTCCTGCGCCAAGATGGTTGATGAAGATGATAATTCAGTTGAAATCGTCGCAGTTACCAGGGATATAACCGAAAGGAAACATGCTACGGAGGAACATGCAAGACTGGCGTCAATTATCGACCAGGCCGCTGAGATTATTATCATTACTGACCTGGATGGTTTCATTGAATATGTTAACCCGGCATTTGAGCTGGTTACAGGTTATAAGTCAGATGAAATTATCGGTATTAATTATGAGACTCTTGCCAATGGCACGGATAAAGGAATTTTTCATAAAGAAATTCAAAGTATATTGAAACACGGTGTCACCTGGTCGGGCCAGCTGGCACACAGAAAGAAAAACGGCAAATTTTACAATGAAGAAGTTAGCGTTCTCCCGATTAAAGATCCATCCGGGACCATTATTAATTATGTATCGATTGGACGCGATGTTACAGAGCAGTTAACCCTTGAGAGGCAGCTCAGACAGGCTCAAAAACTTGAATCTATCGGTCAGCTGTCCGCTGGGATCGCTCACGAGATTAATACTCCCATGCAGTACGTTGGCGATAATACTGAATTCCTTTCATACAGCATTGAAAAAATTCTGGACCTGACCAAGAAATATGGTGACTTATTCCAATCTGTTCGTGACGGTGAAATCAAAGCCGATAAGGTTAAATCTGTTGAGGATGCCCTGCAGGAAACAAATATCGAGCAGATATCCACAATGGTGGATGATGCGATCAAGGAATCTCTTGAGGGCATCAACCGTGTCGTAGAAATTGTTAAAGCCATGAAGGACTTCTCCCATATGGGCTCGGGGGAGAAAACGGTAATAGATATTAACAAAGCCATTAAAAGCACCGTTACAATTGCGAGAAACGAATGGAAATATGTTTCTGAGCTCGAAACGGATCTTGACAGTTCAATTCCCGGTGTGAATTGTATTCCGGGAGAAATCAACCAGGTAATATTGAACCTGATAACAAATGCTGCACACACGATTGGCAAGCAACTGGGTGATAAGTCTGCGGAGAAGGGATTAATAAAGATCAGCACCAGGTTGGATGGTGACTGGGTTGAAATACGATGCAAAGACACCGGGACAGGCATCCCTCTGAAAATCCAGGACAGGATATTTGATCCGTTTTTCACAACTAAAGAGGTCGGTAAGGGAACCGGGCAGGGTCTGTCGATTGCCCACTCTGTCATCACTGAAAAACATGGAGGTTCGATTACATTTGAGACACAACAAGGCAAGGGCACCTGTTTCATCGTTCGATTGCCGCTCAAATCTGACGAGGATGAACTGGAGGCAGAAGATAGTGAGTAAGATAAGGATCATGTTTGTTGACGATGAACCTAAAGTACTGCGTGGAATCAAGCGAATGATGATGACTGTCCAGCATGACTGGGTAATTAATTTTGCGGAGAGCGGGGATAAAGCGCTTGAAATGTTGGCCCTGGAACCTTATGAAGTTATCGTTTCCGATATCCGTATGCCTGGAATGAGTGGGATCGAACTCCTGACCGAGGTGAAAAATAAATATCCCTCCACTGTGAGAATTGCTTTATCAGGCCAGGTGGATAATAAGGATTTTATAAAATCAGTCGGGCCAATACACCAGTTCCTGTCAAAGCCTTGTAATGCAATCACATTAAAATCTACCATTGTACGGGCATGTGCGTTAAGGAGCCTTCTTGATAACGAAAGGCTGACCCGTATTACTTCCGAAATGGAATCGCTTCCAAGCTTGCCGGACTATTACAAAAAACTCCTGGAGGAAATCGCATCAAAGGATGCATCCGCGAAATCTGTCGGGAAGATCGTCTCCCAGGACATGAGTATGACGGCCAAGCTCCTGCAGTTGGTCAATTCAGCATTCTTTGGTGTTGCCAGGCATATTTCCGATCCTGCGCAGGCTGTAATGATCCTTGGTATGAATGTGGTTAGAGACCTTGCATTAATGACGCATACTTTTTCGCAATTTAAAATCAGCCATGATAAGAAGTACCTTCTTGACGCCCTCTGGAACCATAGTATCAAGGTTACCGGCTTGTCGGAGAAAATTGCCAGGGCTGAGGATTTCGGGAAGGAAATGCTGGACGAAGCTCTGACTGCGGGCTTGCTGCATGACATTGGCAAACTGGTTCTGGCTTCAAAAGTTCAGTCTGATTACGATAAAATCCTTAAAGAAATTTCACAGAGCGGTAAGCCCGCACATGAAGTTGAATACGATATCATCGGTGCATCGCATGCTGAGGTTGGCGCGTACCTTCTTGGTTTATGGGGATTAAGCGACTCAATAGTAGAAGCAATCGCCTACCATCACGATCCCATGAAAAGCCCGGGGAGCAAGTCCAGCTGTCTGACTGCAGTCCACGTTAGTAATGTAATCGCTATGAATTCACACAAGTTGAAACCTACTGACGAGGATTTGATTGACGGTATATGTATGGAATACCTTGAGAAACTTGGCCTGGTTGACAGGCTGCCTGTCTGGCTCAAGACTTGCAGGGAAGAACTGTTGGAGGATATTAATAATGCTTGAAAAGATCCTCTTTGTTGATGATGAACCAAAGATTCTTGCGGGATTCGAGCGTAACCTGGTGGATCATTTTCAGGTAATCACCGCTCTGGGCCCGGAGAAAGGGCTGGAAGCCGTAAAAAATAACGGGCCATTCTCAGTGATTGTTTCCGATATGCAGATGCCCAAAATGAATGGCGTGGAGTGCTTCCATAAATTGCATGAAATAAATCCAGAAGTGAAAATAATCATAGCGTCTGGATTTGCCAAGGATTCCGCTTTCGAAGAATTATCGAATTTCGGCCTGGTGAAATTTCTGAAAAAACCATTCCGCATTGCCGAACTCAGCCAAATGGTTGCCGCCCAAT
>DAOVJF010000398.1 GCA_030673355.1 Planctomycetota bacterium
CACCTTTCAGGTATAGCTTTCCTTCATTACCATGCTGAACTGGCCAGGGTTCCTTTGCGAGACCGCAGGAAAAGGGTGATTGAAGCATTGGAGCAGGTGCACCTTGAGCCTTCAGCCGGACATAGAAGGCTCAGGACGTACTCCAAGGGCATGCTGCAGAGAATTGGGCTTGCCCAGGCCATGATCGGACATCCTAAGCTCTTGTTCCTTGACGAACCTCAGGCCGGACTCGATCCTATCGGGCGGAAACAGATCAAGGACACTATGCGCATGGCGGTCAATAACGGTTCTACTATCTTATTTTCGAGTCATGTGCTGGTGGATGTCGAGGATGTCGCTAACCGTGTTGCGATTATCGATCAAGGGCGGGTCAGGAAAATTGCGGGGATTGACGAATTGACAGAACAGGAAAACAGGATCGCAATTCGGCTGACACCAAACCAGGCCTCAGATGTGACATCGGATGATCCTGTGATGGCTGAGAAATTAAAACCCATTGTCGAAGGCGCAGGCGGCAGTTCAATTAAGTTCTCCCGGGGAATACTAACCTGTACCCTGAAGTCCGAGAACGATATTCCTGAACTCGTAAAAAGCCTTGCTTTATCCGGAATCAGTATCTTCGAAGTTGAGCGGAAGCGAAGCACACTTGAGGAAGTGTTTCTGAAGGAGTTCGGGGAGCTGCCTGTCGATTTAACAGAGGACTTACCGCCGGGTCGGTAGCATTATCCGGCACTGAAGCGGTGCAACTGGTATAATAAAATTTTTCCCCACCCATAAGGATTAACTACTGTTGTGATTGAATCAATTGGCAAATTCGAAATTCTTGGTGCCCTCCCGCAATTTCTGGGCAGGGGACCTTCGGACATTAACGCTTACCGGGTTCGCTACAAATCGGGGGATCTGGACATCGCGGCGTGGCTCTATGAACCATCACATAATCCCTTATCCGACCCCGTTCACCCGATTGATTTCCCAGCGCCGCCTGGTAGCGCGATTATTTGCGGTCATGGCGGTGTCGGTGGTATTCCCGACCATTACGATCTTTGCCTGAGGAGACTTGCGAAAGCCGGCTGGACAATCGCAGTCCCGGCATACCGCGGTGAAGACGGCAGTGGGGGTAAAATCGAATTTGCCCTTGGAGAAGTCGACGATACTCTCGCATGCCTTCAGGCAGTTCAAAGCTTTCAGTATGTGGATTCTGAAAAAATCTGGCTTCTTGGCAGCTCCCATGGAGCAATGGTTTGTCTGCTTACACTGGCGAGAATGGATGAACTTTCCGGATTCAGGGGCGGCATAGCGATATCGGGGATTTATGACCTTGTTAAATGGGTATCCTGGTTGAAAGAAGTCGACCACCATCTGATGGGCGATCCCTTCGTAAAGCACCTTGCGGGCCTGGATGAGGATGAACTGGAAAAGCGGGCCTGTGTGCGGCACGCCGGGGATATCGAAGTCCCTGTAATGTTAGTACACGGTGAAGCCGACATGATAGTCCCTCGAGAACAGTCGGGGCTGATGGCGGATGCTTTCAACGTTTGCGGGAAAGTAAATTATAAAATTCTGATCGAATCAGGCTCGGATCATGAATTTATCTGGGGTCCCGATCGTGAACCCGCTCGGAACGCCTGGAATAAAATCATGCGATTTTTAGCGGAAAACACTCGATAATTTTGTGAAGAACATATATTATATTCCGTCCGTACTGAAGAAAGGAGCAAGATTTCAGTTATGATTAATAATATCAGTAAAGCTGTAATTCCAGCAGCCGGGCTTGGCACGAGGTTTCTGCCGGCAACCAAAGCCCAGCCCAAGGAAATGCTTCCAATTGTTGACAAGCCCACGATCCAGTTAGTTGTTGAGGAAGCGGTTGACGCCGGATTAGAGGATATTCTGATTATCACCGGGCGAGGCAAACGTGCGGTTGAGGATCACTTCGACAAGGCATTCGAGCTCGAACATTTTCTCCGCGTAAAGGGCAAGGCGCGTGAACTCGAACTGGTTGAGGACATCACCCGCCTTGCGAGGATTCATTACATTCGTCAGGGTGAACCACTGGGACTCGGTCATGCGGTTCTGATGGCGAAGGATCATGTCGGGAATGATCCATTTGTGATTTTACTGGGGGACGATCTTTCCGATCCTGTAATGTCGGCCACCTCGGTTATGGTGTCCGCTTATAAAAAATACGGGACCAGCATCCTTGCGGTTCAACCGGTGGCAGAGAGCGACGTTTCCAGATATGGAATCATCGCCGGTGAGGATAATGGGGATGGCACGATTAAAATAAGCCATATGGTTGAGAAACCGGCGGTCGATGAAGCACCGAGTAACCTGGCGATTATCGGTCGTTACCTGTTGACGCCCAGGATTTTTGACTACCTTGAAATAACCAAGCCCGATCACAAGGGTGAGGTGCAACTCACAGACGGCTTAAAGCTGCTCCTGAAGGACGAGGAAATGCATGCCGTTGTATACACGGGCCAACGCTGGGATGTCGGTCAGGTCGACGGATTCATTACAACCAACATTGACTGGGCTATGAAACGTCCTGAGCTTAAGAAGCATCTCCTGAGATACATGCGCAGGATATTAGAGGAAAATCTTTAAAACCACGTTGCCGGTACATAGCGATATTAAAACCTCCCCAATATTTCAGGGAGGTGTTTTTTTTATACAGTCTTAAATCCACTACTGGTTCAGGTAGGCTGCCAGGAGGTTTATACCAGCCTGGACATCTTTCATATTCACAGTTTCGTTTACTGAATGTACATATCGGGTGGGAATCGAGAGTGTAATCGACCTCGCGCCCGGACCCGTACGCTGCATCGCGCCAGCGTCAGTACCACCGCGCGGAAGAATTTCAAGCTGGTGGGGAATCTTTTTCATGCTGGCGATTTTTCTCATTTCCTTCACGAGTGCCCTGTCGGATATTACCGAACCGTTCATAATGCCGACGGTAATTCCTTTTCCCAGTTGTGAAACCTGCGCGTGGGGTTCCGAGCCGGGCGTGTCCATCGCAAGCGTTATATCAAGCGCGATACCGATATCCGGTTGTATTTCGAAAGACGCGGTCGTCGCGCCCCGGAGCCCTACTTCCTCCTGAACCGTTCCAACCGCGTAAATATCGTGCGTGTTACCCTTCGTTTTTCTCAGGGCTTCGAGCATGACGTAAACACCGACACGATCGTCCATCGCCTTGCAGTTTACAAGGTCACCCATCTCCAAAAGGTCGCGCCGCCAGGCGACCGGATCACCGATCTCAACCTTTTTGACTATTTCCTTTGCGGGAAGGCCCAGATCGATATAAAAATCAGTCAAAGAGATCTGCTTTTTTTTCTCTTCGGGTGTCTGGACATGTATTGGTTTCCCGGCGATATTCAGAAGCCCGTGCAGCTTATGCTTTCCCTTCCCCAGAACCATTACTCTCTGGCATACAAGGG
>DAOVJF010000626.1 GCA_030673355.1 Planctomycetota bacterium
AAATCGTCCATGAGATCCCCACCCTGGACTCGTCCGCACACCTGATCCGGTGGCACCATGAACGCTGGGACGGTACCGGGTACCCCGATGGGCTGAGGTGGGAGGGAATCCCCGATGGCGCCCAAGTTCTGACCGCCTCGGACACACTCGACGCCCTCCTGTCGCCGAGGCCGTGGCGTCCAGCGCTCCCTCCGGACGAGGCTATCAGCGAATTAAGGAAATTTTCAGGAATCCAGTTCCACCCCGATCATGTTGAGGTCCTTGTAAATCTCATCGATGAACGGGGAGTCGAAAAAATCGGGGACATCGACGATCGCGCCAGGAATATCCTCAAGGTTGAAACCGAACATCACCCGCAGTTCAAAAGGCTTACAGGCGGACGAATCCTCGGTATCTTCGATCTCTTCTCGCGGATAATCGACGCGAGGCATAAATATACGCGCGGGCATTCACGGCGAGTCGCTAATCTCGCGCGCGAAATCGGGAAGGAACTCGGGTTTGAGAGCGAGCAGTTATTCAAGCTCGAAATTTCGGGGCTCCTGCATGAGGCCGGAAAAGTCGCTGTTTCATCCGCGATCGTCGACAAGGCCGGGAAACTCACCGATGATGAACGTGAGATAATGATGGAATATCCCCTCGCAAGCGAAAAAATCATGTCGAGTATCCGCAGCCTGGAAGAACTTGGGGAGGTCGTCCGCCACCAGCACGAGAGATTTGATGGCTCCGGTTATCCCGATAAACTCGAGGGCGAGAAAATCCCCATGTTCTCAAGGATCATCGCCGTCGCGGACACCTACGACGCGATGGCTTCCCACCGCTCATACCGTAAAGCCCTGCCGCTCGAAAGGATCCTGAGGGAGATGCAGAAAGATTTCGGCTCGGGCCGGCTCGATCCGGGCCTGGCGGGCATCGAGGAAATTATCTTTCGCGATAAGGATGGTGGCAGAAAATGACAGTGCCGTTCAAATCGCGAGCTCTCGATAAAATCTCTTACAAGCCGGAACTGTCCGCGTCGATGGTCTACCGTGAACTTGAGAGATATCACATAGAAACAATCTTCGATCCGCTTTCGTCGACCAGCGGCACCGCGGGATATTTCAAGCTGCAGAATATGCGCGTGATCTCGAACGATCTTTCGCTGTTCACCTACGTTAAGGGTAAGGCGTTATGGGAAAATAATTTATTTACAATCCCCGATGAGCTTGCC
>DAOVJF010000318.1 GCA_030673355.1 Planctomycetota bacterium
CGCCACAACCATCCCGTGATTTTCAACTGCATCCGCCGCCATTATTCCCGGTCCGCCGGCATTGGTTATTACCGCGACCCGATTTCCCTTCGGAATGGGCTGCATGGAAAAAGCTATACCCGCATCGAGCAGAGCTTCGAATGTAGTAACCCGAATAACCCCCGAACGTTTAAATGCGGCTCCATATGCGATATCCGCTCCTGCAAGGCTTCCAGTGTGCGATGACGCGGCTTTTCCCCCGGCTTTGGTGGTCCCAACCTTCAATACAACCACAGGTTTACGGTTGGCGATCTCCTCCGCCATTCTCACAAACTCATCACCCGAATCGATACTTTCCAGATAGCAGATAATTACCCTGGTTTCTTCGTCATTTCCCAGAGCCTCCAGGAAATCAACCTCGTTCAAATCAGCCTTGTTGCCCATACTTACCAGTTTGGCGAGGCCCAGCTTTTGACCTGCCGCCCAGTCAAGAATGGATGTGACCATCGCCCCGGACTGTGAGATGATTGAAATTCCGCCCGTTAAAGGCATTTCAGTCGCAAATGTTGCGTTCATTAAATGATGGGTGTTGATCAGTCCAACAACATTTGGCCCCATCATTCTGACATTCGCCCACTTGCATAGCTCAGCTATTTCCTTCTCAAGTTTGACTCCTTCCTTCCCGGTTTCCTTAAAACCCGCGGTTATTATAATAATCGATCCCACGCCCGCCGCAATCGAACCACTGACGGCATCCTTGACAAACCGTGTAGGCACGGCAATTACACTACAGTCAATTTCTCCATCATATTCCTTAATGTCGGGATAACATTTCAGGCCAAGCACCTTATCGGCTTTTGGGTTGACAGGAATGATGTTCCCTTCAAATCCCCCTTTTATTATATTTGAAAGGATTTCGTAACCGACTTTCCCCGGCGATTTGGACGCCCCAATAACAGCGATGGATTTCGGATATAAGAGTGATTCTAACATGGAAAATAAACCTCTGAATGCAATCAATAATAAGAAAAACCACACGGTCATTATCATTATTAGCTTGGAATAGTCAATGAAAGGGGACAACTAAAAGAACTAAAAGGGGACTAAAAGGGCACAAACACTCCTCGATTTCAGCACGACCATTCGAGCCGGAACGGGTGTGTTGGGTTATTGGAATGGTTATTAATTTAAATTAATAGGTAGTTGTCCCCTTTTACAGATCGAAACCGACCTGTGGACCGTTTCCATATGTGATGGCAAACGATTTATAGCGGTTAAGCGCGGCGGACAGGTTATCGACAGCTTCGCGCAGATTTTTCATCTGCTTCGATGGTTCGGCGGTCTGTCCCTTTCGGAGAATCGCGTTTCCTCCGAGGGCGATGACCGCGTAACGTTCCTGCATTCCTTCAAAATAAGCCATGGCATTACACCTCCCTCAATTTCCTTAGAAACACCCCCTCTGAATTTCGGGAGAAAAAATTAATTTTACCTGATTATAATCGCTTTTGGAAGTGTATGGGTCGGCGGGGGAGGGATTGTCGGGGGATGATTCGAGCTTAATCAGAACTTTATAAATAATTTCTTGACTTAACCCTCACTTACTTTTAAAGTAATTCATTATGGATAATAAAGAGCGTCTAAAAAACATTCAGCGTGATTATTACGCTATTCTTGATAATTACTTCCAAGATTTTAAATCCAAATACGATCCAACAACTGACATCTTTGAGTATGTTAAGACATATCTTAAACGCGAGAGATATAAAAAAATTGATGTTCCTGGTTCTGGATCGCGATATTTATTTAATACCGAACTAAATAACCTATTTGATGATGTTTATACATTTTGGGAAAATAATATTGACGACCTTAGGGAAATTTTAAATAGTTTAGATTATCTCACAACGCAAGTAGGGGAGGTAAACCACCACGCATTTGGTTTTAATGAGGCATGTACAAGGCTTGGCCTTTATTTTGATAGCATTTGCCTAATCGATCCAATATTTTGTGGGGCTGAATCTCGCAATACTAGGGGAAAGGTATATGATATACGCCTTAATGACTTCTCTAATTACCAAGTACTTGAAAGCTTAATAATTTTAGACTTTTTAAAACCATTGGTATTTTCTGATACTGATATTCCAATAGCTTTTTTAGCTCCCCCAGGGGATATTTTTGTCGGTGATGATTCCCTTTACCTAAAGGACAACACTCTAAATCATGCATTAACAAGTGCCATTTTTTCTGAAGCTTCTGGATTCAATATCGAATCTTTTTACCAATACAAAGAAAGATTTGCTAAGACATCAATAGGTACTTTATCTCGCAGTCTGGATAAACACAAAGTCATTAGAAATCTCATGAATAATTATGATGGAATATCTTGCGTGGAATATGCCAATGAATTCTTACATAAGATGGTCGGTATTGATTATTACTTGCGAAAGGAGAATATTCCCGATAAGTTCTTAGTATTAGGTACACTATATTTATTATTATCTAATACTTTTGACAATATCGATAGAATAGAAGTGTCTGCAACTTACTATAATGTTGATCATAATATTCCATTTTATGATTGGGAACTTTACAAATTTAGAGTTGAATCTATATCAAAAACACTTGCTTCGCATGGGCTCAGAGAAGAATTACCCATACAAAGAGCAATAATGACCAAAGAAATGGATTGGTATACAGCAACAACTGTTGAAGAATTAATTAAATTAAGGGAAAAAGGTCTAATGCAAGGTCTCAGAGATATTTACAAAATCAATAGGAATAAGTTAAGAGCAGCAAAAATCGGTGATGTTGACGAATTATCAAAAGAAATAGTAATTAATGTGGAAGAAGCATTACAAAATGTTGCTATGGAAATTGAAAATTTTGAAGATGAAAAAACTAAAAAAAGTATAATGCTTATACCCAAGGTTTTAATGGGAATACTGCCATTCCTATATCCAGAACTAGGAATTATTAGCCTGATATCTGGTGGAGCTTCACTATCAGGATTAATTAATGAATACAATAAAATAAGTTCTAAAAGGGAAAAATTACTAAACAAACCTGCTACATACATGCTAGGTATATGGGAAAGAACCAAAAATTATAATGAATTGTTTAATCAATGACCAAGAGTGCAAATTTACTAGATAAACAGATTAGCCCTGTATACTAAAACGAACCCCCCCCCCACCAGTTTCAGCTTCATATCCCATCTTTATTCCTTCCCCTCCCTCCACCCGACAGCGCTTCAAAGGTAAAAAAATCCCCCTCAAATAAAGGGGAAAATTTTTTCTCTCATTTTGTCAGGTTTTTTTACTCAGTAGCAGTAGCGTCTTTCCACCCTGTACTCAATCGCCTTGACTTCCGGTGGCTCCGTATAATCGTCCACGATATCGACCGGTGTCCCGATCTCTACCCAGTTAAACAGCCATTCCGCATTCTCAGGTGCGAGCCTGATACAGCCGTGGCTCGCGACCGATCCCAGGTGGCGAAGGTAGCTCGTGCCGTCGAGCGCGTGCATGCCGTACAATCCATCGCTGGTGATAGCCGACCAGTTGGGCATGGCGCATTCATACTTGTTCGAATACGCGCGCGCCGCCTGGCTCCGGACGCTGTAGTTTCCCGTTGGCGTACGATGTCCCGGCACACCGGTGGATACCAGGAACCTGTGCAGCACTTCCTCATCCTCGTATATCCACATCTGCTGGTCCGCAAGAGAAATAATTACCTTTCTTTCAGGTTCAGGCTCCTCAAGGCCTTCCGGCGGTATGAAATCAAACGCGGCTTCGGTAACGGGTTCTATAAGCTCTTCGATAACGGGTTCGATAAGCTCTTCGGTATATCTTGACGCGGCGAATGACGGCGGTTTTTCTGCAGTTACTTCGTCTGTAAATTCAGAATTTTCAGCTCCGATTGTTGATGTTGACAGGCATAATAAGGTTGCTAATGCTGTTATAATTATCCGTATTGTAATATTTGGTCTAAACATAACCGGTACGACTCCAATCCTCCAACACTTGAGGTTGGAAAATGCTCCTGATATATTATCGCGAGTAACCCCTCAAGTGTTTTTATACAATCTTGATGCCAAAAGGGGTAAAAGAATAAAATTTTTGGACCAATCCGCAATACAGGGAAAAAAAGCCGAGTTAGACGTAGGGGGGGAACGTCTAGACTCGACTCACATATATTATCTCATCAGGATTAATATTTTGTCAATGTTAACCAACGCAGATAAATCTAATTATGGCTGAAAGCTTAACTTATTAAAG
>DAOVJF010000162.1 GCA_030673355.1 Planctomycetota bacterium
AAGCCTTCTAAGAAAGAAAATTGTTACTGGTCAGGAAATTAAGAAGCAGGTCCTGGATGAGTACCTCCCGATTTTTTTCATCGCGACAACCGGACGTACGGCGCTTCCGACACCGTTTATGTATACGGGCCATGATTTGAAACTCTTCAATGAGGCGGCTCGAAGGTTGCTGACGATCGCGGGTGCGGTACAGGGGAAGGATTTTATAATGAGTATTTTTCCGTACGCGCCGCATCTCGCGTTCTGGATCGTGTACCAGGCGGGTATTCAAACCGGGAACCAGATGTTTCATACCGGTGGCGGCAAAACTCTCGGTACGGATAAGATCATAAAAATGATCGAATCATTCAAGGCGACAGTTATTGTCGGAATCCCCGGTTACGTTTATCACCTGCTCACTAAAGCCGCAGATCGCGGCGCTGATTATTCAAAGGTCAGGATGGTTATTCTTGGCGCGGAGCGGGTTACACCCGGTTATAAAAAACGCATTTCCCAACTTATGGAATCGATGGGTGCGAGCAATCCAGTAATCCTCTCGACACTGGGTTTTACAGAAGCACGGGTCGCCTGGCTCGAATGCCCGACCGAAAACTCGCTTGAGTATTCAACCGGGTACCATCTTTATCCCGATATGGAAATTTTCGAAATTATCGACCCGGATACGGGTACACCTGTTGCCGACGGAGAGTCGGGTGAGTTAGCCTACACATGCCTCGACTGGCGGGGAAGCGTTGTTCTCCGGTACCGAACGGGTGATTACGTGCGTGGCGGTATCACGTGGAAACCGTGCCCTGTCTGCGGTCGAACCTGCCCGAGAATGAACACGGATATTACGAGGCTTTCCGATCGGAACGAACTTCAACTGGGGAAGATTAAGGGTACACTTGTCGATTTCAATGAATTTTTCCCGATCATGAGCGATCACGAAGCTATCCTTGAATGGCAGGTTGTGATAGCTAAAGTTCACGATGAAGTCCACGGCCTTGATGAAATCCGGCTGAATTTGTGTCTTAAAGATGACTGTGACAGAGATCACGTGATCCGGGAAATCGGGAAAACTGTGATGGAACGGATGGAAGTATCGATTGAGAGGGTGAATTTCTTTACTGCTAAGGAAATGATTGAATTGCTGGAGATCGAACAACGTCCGAAGGAACTGAGGATCAAAGACACCAGGAAAGAGTAATAGCTTTACGGAGGCATTACCTTGAGACAGGCTGAAATTGAGCCCAAAAAAAGCCACAACATAGGAATCTGGCGAATTCTCTTTGGAATACTGGTTGTAATTGTTGTTGCCCTTGCTGCGATTGCTACGAACCTTCCAGGGGTTCAACAATTGATGAACGATCCCGGCAGGATGTTTGCCGGGGATGATGTCCTTGAGGAAGCAGCCAGGGAACTTCAACGTGCGAATACCAGGATCGCATCAAGACCCGATGACGAATCCGCTCACCTGGACCGTGCCAATTCATATATTGCTTTCGGGTACCTCGAAGGCGCGAGTCTCGAATTCGAACAGTGGCAATCCGGAGGAGGAAGCGAGTGGGGGGATGTGGGACGCGCAATAGATGAACTCAAGCTGAAGACCGATGAGATACGCGCGCTGCTTCACGATGCCGAACAGTCGGATTCCCCGTCGACAAAATATCCCCCGATTTACACCCTCCTTAATGATATCGCGGATCGCTTCGCTGGGCTTCCCAAATACCGTGCACTTTTCCTGAAAGGATATCTTCTCCTGCGTGAAGGAAGAAAAGCGGAAGCCGAACCGATTTTCGCTGAAGGGCTTGATCATTATGTAGCTCTACAGGACTATGTGATGTATAACCACGGTCGGTCGATATCGGTGACTGGAAACGAGGAAGCCGCACTAGAAAAATTCGATGAATTTCTGGAGACTTACCCCTCGAGCCGAATCGCGCCGCTCGCGCATCTTGAAAGAATAAATATTTTGAGAGACCTGGGCCGGTTGGAAGACGCGATCCAGGAATGCCAAAGAGCCCTGGACAGGTATCCAACAAGCGCGTTCGCCCCGAAAACACTCCGTAAATGGGCGGAAATTTATGAATCGGAGATGGATTTCAATAACGGTGCTGATATCCGGGCACGGATCGTCCGTGAATATCCCGATAGCTGGGAAGCCGCTAATACGGTGGAAATGTTTTTCGGCGGAGTCTATGCCCTGCAGCTCCTTGATGAATCCGAGCAGGTCGATATCGCATTTGCCGCTGTTGAGGATAACACGTCGGAAGCGTCGACCTTTTTAGAATTGCTCAGCGAATCGAGTAACCTGTCCCCTGAGGAGAAGTCGAAAGCCTGCCATGGAGTCGCGCGATGCGAGTACATTTTCGGACGGTATTATGATTGTATCGACTGGGCGCGAAGGGCGAGGAACCTGGCCCCGGGAAGCGAATGGGCCGATCGCGCGGGAATTCGTATCGGCCACGCGTACTGGCGTCTCGATAAAATCAGCCTTGCGAAAGAGGCTTACCTTGAAGTAGTCGAGGGCCATGGACCGGTTGCTCCTGCCGCCGGGGACATTCTCTGGCGGAAAGCATACAACGATTCCGATATCGATCTCACCGGGGATGTCTGCAGGTACATTGTTGATGAATACCCCGATAGCGATGAAACTCCCGCCGCTTTAACAATGCTGGCATATCTCGGCTGCCGTGATGGGCATTACCAGTCGGGCAGGGGATTTGCGGAAAATTGCGTGTCGGCGTTTCCGAACAATCCATCGAGCGCCGAGGCGGGATTCTGGCTCGCGCGGGCCCTTCAGGGTCTCGGTAGAAATACAGACGCGCGTGAAGCGTACGAGGAACTTGCCCGGCGGGTGCCGTGGAATTTCTGGGGAATCAGGGCGGGGGAAATATCCGATACCTATGGGGAAGACTACGAGGCGCTGGACCCGTTCGGTTTCGATCCGTCAAAGGCGGGTAATTATGACGGCAGCCTGGCAGTCGCTCTGGAATTGTATGATGCCGGGGTTCTCGATCTTGCGGGTAGTGAATTCAGGCTGGCTGTTGAAAATGGGGAGCGGGGCGCTCAAGTTGGACTCGCACTTGTTACAGTCGAACAGGGATTGCTCCAGTCCGGAGTGCGTGAACTCAGGAAAGCTGTCGCGACCGGGGACCAGGCATATGTCACACCGGCAATACAGGGTAGGATTCTTGATGAATTATATCCTCGTCCGTTTGTGGATTTAATTCGTGAAGCTGCATTGGCACATGAAGTGCATGCCAGTTGGATATGGGGTCCTATGCGGCAGGAATCGTGTTTTAATCCCCGTGCGCGCTCGAGTTCCGACGCGCGTGGATTGATCCAGATCATGCCGGAGACCGGACGATTTATAGCCGCACAGCGCGGCTGGGAAACGTTCGATCCGGAACTCTTGTGGGACCCGGAGCTGAATATTGATTTTGGAACCTGGTACGTATCATACCTTAAGGGTATAGTCGGCGGAAACCGTCTTTTAGATGTGCTTGCGGCTTATAACGGGGGCCCGGGACGTCTGACGAGGTGGCGGGATCAACTGCCCACACGGGATGACGACATCTTCATAAGCGCGATCCCGGTCGATGAAACTCGTAATTTCGCGCATTGGGTTTATACTAACGTAAGGATGTATGATGTAATCCTTGAGCGCGAAGGATTCGAACTGGTTCCATTTTGAATGTCGCTCAATCGAAGAAAGTGAGGCAAAGTTAGCACATGTGTGGAATTATCGGATACATTGGCGACAAACCGGTCGCGCCATTGATAATCGATGGGTTGAAAAAAATGGAGTACCGTGGCTATGACTCCGCGGGAATCGCCCTCTTGACGGAGAATGATTTTATCGTTCATCGCGCCCAGGGAAAAATCAAAGTTCTTGAAAAATTAATAGCCGACGAAAAACTGTCAATGACAATTGGGGTCGGTCATACACGATGGGCGACCCACGGTGTGCCGTCCGAGGAAAACGCGCATCCGCACCGGGATGACAAAAATAAAATTGTCGTCGTGCAGAATGGGATCATAGAAAATTTCCTCGAACTCAAAGATAAACTCAGAAAACTCGGGCATGAATTTTCGAGCCAGACGGACACGGAAGTAATCCCGCACCTGATCGCGGAATATTTTGAAGGGGATCTTCCGTCCGCGGTGCGCAAGGCTATCAGGGAACTGAAGGGAGCGTTCGCGCTTGTAGTCGCATCATGGGAGGATCAAAGGCTTGTGGCTGTACGCGAAGGTCCTCCGATGATTGTCGGGCGAGCGGAAAATAGCAGGGACGGGATCGGGAGCGGCACAATCGCGGCGAGCGATATCGCCGCGATCCTCGAACATACACGAAGCGTGTATTTTCTCGATGACGGGGAAATGGCTGTCCTTGACGAAGATTCTATCGAGCTTACCGATTTCGATGGTAATGCGATCGAGAAAGAAATTACAAAAATTACATGGAATCCTATCCAGGCCCAGAAGGACGGATACCAGCATTTCATGCAGAAGGAAATCTTCCAGCAGCCGGAGTCTCTCCGGGACACGATAATCGGACGGTTCGATCTTGAGGCGGGAGAGATAATCCTCGATGAGTTAGCCCCGATTGAGAAGGAGAATTACTCGAACTTCAATCATGTTTTATTGACCGCGTGCGGTACGGCCTGGCATGCATGCCTTGTTGGAAAGTATTTGATCGAGAAATTCAGCGACCTGAGGGTCGAGGTGGATTACGGCAGCGAATTAAGATACCGCGATCCGAAAATTGATGAGCGTACCCTTTTTATATCGATTTCCCAGTCCGGCGAGACTGCCGACACTCTCGCGGCAAACAGGACAGCTAAGGAGAAGGGTGGAACGCTGGTCAGCATCTGCAATGTGGTTGGAAGTACAATCACGAGGGAGTCGGACGCGGTTATATATACTCGCTGCGGCCCGGAGATTGGTGTCGCGAGCACAAAAGCGTTTACCGCACAGCTTGCAGTGCTTGTCCTTCTGGCGCTGAACATCGGAAGGGTAACCGGGAAGATCAGTAAAGACAAATGCAGGGAAATCCTCCAGGAGCTAATCGAGATCCCGCAACTTGTAAGGCGTGTACTCAAACAGGATGCCGACCTCAAGGAATTCTCAAAGCATTACCGTGACAAGCAGGATTTTCTATATCTTGGCAGGGGAATTAACTACCCGATCGCGCTTGAGGGAGCGTTGAAGCTGAAAGAGATAAGTTATATACACGCGGAAGGATATCCGGCGGGAGAGATGAAGCATGGTCCGATCGCGCTTATTTCAAGCGAGATGCCAATCATGACACTCGTGACCCAGAACAATGTTTACGAAAAAACCCTGTCAAATCTTATGGAGGTAAAGGCAAGGGACGGGGAGGTTATCGCGATCGCCGACGAGGGTGATGAGCGGATAGGCGAGGTCGCGGACCATGTGTTTCATGTCCCGAAAGTGAGCGAGGTTTTATCACCGATACTTTTGACTATTCCACTTCAGTTATTCGCGTATCATGTCGCCGTTCATCTTGGTTGTGATGTAGATCAGCCGAGAAACCTCGCGAAGAGCGTAACTGTGGAGTAATTGGTAAAACATGTGAAGTATCAGAGCCGCGAACATTCGTGAGCGGTTGTAATGTATAATTTACTCCGCTCACGAATGTTCGCGGCTCTGATACATGATTTGATGTACAATGCCCATCAACAGAGGGAATCCGTTATCCCTCACCGGTGAATTAATGAAACACAACGACATCGTCACTATCGGCAACGGAACAGGCCAGGGTGTCATCCTCCAGGCGTTGCGGAAAATTACCGGCCTCGACCGTGTCACCGCAATCGTCGGCGTAACGGATAACGGCGGCCACACCGGAGCCCTTCGAATCGAACTGGATGTCCCGGCGATGGGTGATGTAAAAACCGTAATTTCCGCGCTGACCGGTGAAACGGTATGGGGACAGCTTGTACGGCACAGGTTTCGCGACGGCAATTTAAAAGGGATCAGCATTGGTAACATGATCCTTGCGGCATTGATGGATGAGGGTGGCAGCCTTTACCATGCGACACGGCGCCTGTCTAAAGCTCTTGATTTGAAAGCTCATATAGTTCCGGTTTCTGAAACCAACGCGCAGGTTGTCGCGGAGCTTGCCGACGGAACTGAAATCGAAGGGGAATGGGAGTCGATCAATCGTCTCAACCGTGAGGCTCCCATCACCGGAATTCATCACAACCCGGAAATGGAAACCAATAACTCGGCTCTTAAAGCTATCGATGAAGCTGAGTGGATTATTATTTGTCCGGGAACTTTGTGGCTGGGGATCGGGTCGATACTCGCCTCGCCTGGAATAAAGGAAATGATTTCAAAAAGTGACGCGATTGTTCTTGCGATTGGAAACGTCCTTACACAACCGGG
>DAOVJF010000247.1 GCA_030673355.1 Planctomycetota bacterium
CCCCCGCAACACTTCCGATTCCCTTCTCGATACAGCCGTTCAACTCGGCAAGTAAAGTTTCGTAGTACTCTATCGAACGGGGATCGCCTCGCATCACGACCGCAGGTCCCATCTGGATTGTACTGTCAAAAAAATTCATCGGGGCGGGAACCGCGACGGTGGCCTCCAGTACGGCTCCCCAGCTATCCGATAAATCCTTCGAAAGACCGACGGTCTCTTTGAATTTATCATAATCGAATTTCTCCCCGCTTATTTCACAAAGCGGCTCGACCATGGCTTCGATCTGCTTTGCTACTACCTCGATATGCGCGTCCGTAACTTCGTCAATTTTTACAGGGGTGTTAACCCCAAGTAATGGAATGTTGTAATGCTTGTGGTAATAATACAACCAGTCCTTCACATCCCGACACTGGTTAGTGTTGTAAACCAGGACATCGGGTTTCGGAAATTCATATCCCGGCATTTTCGCCATCGGGGTTTCACCTTTTATAAATGACCCGATATCGCTCGTGAGGTACGAGCAGATTTCCGGTGAATATCCAATAGCGTTTGCCGCAGGAATCAGGTCGGTCGCCATTCGCGACGCGCCTAGCATGGCGCCGTGGTTTTCAGGGAAATATACCCGGAACCCGCACGCCACCACCAGTTCGGCCGGTCCGACACTCGTACACCACGCGATTTTCGGGGATCCGGCTTTCGCGGCTTCAAAAAGCTCCCCGAAATAAGTTCCCATCAATTCCCTCATGGCTTTATTGGATTCTATTTTTCTTACAGGGGATTTTTTCTTTTCTGTACCAGTTGTCTTACCGCTCATTGTTTCCATCCTTTTATTATATTGAAACAACGCATTGTGATTTTTCAGGGTGCTCAGGGGTATTATAAATCGCTTCACACCAGTCACTGTATTTTTTAAGCACATTATGCCTGATTACTTTCATCGTGGGTGTAAGTTCCCCGTGCTCAAGCGAAAGGCTTTGCGGGATTATGACGAATTTCTTCACCCTCATGTACTTGGGCTGGAACTCGGCCATGTTATTCCTTAGTTCCCCGGCAACTAATTCCTGTATTTCCGCGTCACTCGATATTTCCCAGCCTTCAGGAAGTTCCACTCCTTTATTTTTCGCCCACCTTTCCACGTTCCTTATATTCAAGAAAACCAGCGCCGATACATAATCTTCAGCCGAACCGATCGCCACCGCATGCTGGATCCATTCGGACGTTATTGTCATCGCGTTTTCAACCAGCATCGATGACACTTTCTCGCCGTTTGTCAATTTGAACATATCATCAACCCTGGCAGTCATTCTCAATCCGCCGTCAATAAGCTCACCAAGGTCACCTGTGTGGAACCACCCCAGATGGTCGATCGTTTTTTTGGTCCGATCCGGGTCCTTAAAATATCCCTTCATCAGACACGGACCCTTTACAAGAATTTCTCCATCATCCCTCACAAGAATCTCGCATCCTGCTATCGGTTCCCCGACACAATTCTCCACACGTTCTTCCCCCAGCGTCGTGAATGTCACCAGTGGCGATGTCTCGGTCAGCCCCCACCCCTCTACAACCGGAACATCCTGCGCTTGAAAATATTCCATGCAGTCCCTCGGAAGAGGTGCGGCGGCTGTAAAAACAAAACTCAGTTCGGGATGGAAAATTGCCTTTTCAATCTCCGGATCGGCCCGGGCTTCGGTTACCAGCGCGATATATACCTTCGGCACGCTAAAAAACTGTGTCGGCCTGACATCGCTCCAGTTTTGAATCAAACGGTTGATGTCCTTGCCGAACGAATCCTCGAGATTAATCGTCGCCCCGTGATAAAGTGCCGCGAACCTTTCAAAAAGCCCGCCGAACGAATGATGCCACGGCAGATAACTCAGGAACCTCGATTTATAAGGGATTTTCCATACCTGCGACATCCCTTTCCTCTGCGACATTATGTTCCGGTGTGTCAGCATTACCCCTTTTGGATTCCCCGTAGTCCCTGAAGTGTACTGAATGAAGCTGAGATCGTTGGGATTGACCCGATTAATCAGACTCATAAAAAGTTCCCTCGACCCGCCTATGAGACAGTCCGACATCAATTTATAAGACGATTCCTGCTTTGTGACTTTTACCGGGATCGATCCCCCCGCCTTCGATTGAAGAACCTTACCAAGTCTCTGGTCCCCATCGACATAAATTGCCTTTGGCTCGGCATGGGTCAGGATAAAATCGACATTCTTCGCGTCGTACCCCTGAAAAATCGGCACCGATACAGCCCCCATCGACGTGACCGCCATCTCCCAGACCAGCATGTTGTACGAATTCGGACTGAGTACCGCGCACCTGTCACCCTTCTCAATTCCATTTTCGTGAAGGAAGGCCGCGAGCGACGCCATATCGCTGTAGAACGTGTCCCATGTGACTGGATCGTACCTGTCATTTTCGTCACGGTAAGCGAGTACAGGATGATCGGGCCAGCGTTTCGCCCTTTTCGTGAGCATTGTCCCGATGCTCTTATCTATACTGCCTAACGGGTTAGGCGAGGTTCTGTACTGACCGTTTGTCACGCTGTGCCTCCTTTGTAAGTATCCGGGCCAAGTATAACTTTCCCTGCCACCGTTCGACAAGTTTCCGTAGGTGTCTAACCATAAAATATTACCCGATCGTCGGAAACCGCGCCTGCATCCACGGCATGAAGGAATTTAACAAGCACCTGAAACAGATACGAGCAATGATGAAAAACCTCTCGAAGTAGTCCCGTCTGGCCCTAAGACTCAATATGTTTCGGGACATCACTAACCTTAGATTTTATTGCAGAGTCCTTCCTTTCAACAATCCCATCCGCAATTTCTTTAACAGCATTAATGATCCATAAGGAGGCTTGTGTATTTGGTGAGTAATCCGCCGGTCCATATGAATCAATCCTTGCCTGCTTTTGCAAATCGTTTACCTGCTTGAGTTCTTTTTCAACCCCTGGTGTGTATACAGCGTAAGTCTTGCCACCAAAATTTTTAACAACAGAAAAAACCGGAATATCACTGGGTCCATCAGCGATGTAAATCATGTTTTCAAACGGTATTCGCCTATTTTCTGATTGTATTGATGAATTAACTTTTATTTCCGGGATTTTATTTGTCCCTTTATTTATCTCAAAAATCGCTCTGGTTTTTGTTGTATTATCAATCACAAATCCAATATCAATTATTGGTTTGTCCTGAGCTTCAAGGGATATTTCATCCAGTGAAATATTAAATTTTTCATCAGCAAGGTATCCTGGCGGGGCAACGCTGGACACGAATTCACATGCCCAAATACCTTCTACATAATTACTGATTCCACTCCCTTGGATCATTTTTCTCAAGCCAGTACTGACAATATAATGCTCAACCTTAATTTCATACTTCAAATATTTCTCCACATTAACAATTTCTGTCACTGTACTTAGAAAATCGGGAATACCAGTGTAAAACTCGATATGCTGGCCAAGTTCGAGTAACAGTCTGTTACTTAAATCCGGGAAAATACCATTCCTTGTATATGTGAGTATATGGTTTAAATAAAGGGTATCAGGGGACACTAGGTCCAGGTCCCTCTGTCTATAGAACTCGGGAAGATTATTGACCTCGCGCCAGAAATAAGCATCATTCACACTAAAATGTTTAAACAATGGTTCCTGCATGTAACCCGGGGTCAGCGTTTTATCAAAATCCCAGATTACCGCAATTATGTTTTGGAGTACGATGTTTTTTGACATTCGACCTTTCCCTGCCGTGAGGATAAGGATCTTGGTTTATTCTTTGGTGGTAGGTCACCCATTCGCCTTACATATTCACTAATCTTATTCTTTCCCCACTCTCTAGCTGAACGCTCGGTGGTTTTATTTCCAACAGTATCTATTCTACTCCCGGGTACTTCTGCTAAATGTTCACTTGTCCGTTGCTTTAGGTTATTCGTAATCCCGTATCCAAGGATTTTTCGTCCATTTGTCCATTTGTATTTATAAGTATCTCTTTTATCCATTTTTCTACCCTCACGAATGTACTACGTAAATCTTTGTTAAGTAATTATATTCTGCATGGTACACCAAGTCAAGAGCACAAAGATAGGGACAACAAAATAACCTAAAACGGCATGAAGGAATTTAACAGGTATCTGAAACAGATGCGGGCAATGATGAAAAACCTCTCGAAATAAAAATAGAATTAATTGCAGACGATCCCAGCTTGCCAGAAATACCTTAATCCGCATCAATTCCCCATCCACTGACCTTACTCTCTTACCAGTCTGCAGGTAGCGTATAGGTCACGAGGAAGCTCTTCCACTGCCAGAAGTACGTATTGAACAGGAGTGCCCCATCATCGGTGAATTGCATGGTGTTACCGGGATGATTATATATGTAATACTGATCCAGGACCGTTGACGCTTTCGTGTTGAAATCGTAGTCATATCTTATGCAACCCCATTCATACATCGAGCTCCCGTCAATAATCACGAGGCGGCAGTAACCATCTTCACCAATACCACCGGTTCCGGAACCGCATCCGGTAACCACGCCGCTCCAGATATTCGTTTCGCTTGCTAATATCACCCCACTGCTCGACACCTTGTAAATCGCCCTGTTCTTATCCCCATACTCGGTATATATAAAGAACACGTCATCATCCTGGGCCTTCAGGAAATCGATTTCCAGGGCGGACGGATATCCTGTAGCGCCATCCAGATCAAACAGGATGCTTCCTGAGTAACCATTTGTATGGTCGAATTTAATGACCTTTCCCTGGTTCGTTAAAGCGTAGACATCATCAGATACATCAACGCAAATCTGCGCGCCAAGTTCACCGGAATCAAGAAATGACGAGATATCGATTGAAGCCAGCGAGGAGTCGACTATTTCGGAGCCAACCCAGTCTATATAAAATATTTCGTCGTAGGTTGGACCCTGCCAGCCGCTCGCATACCCGTCCTCTGCCATGACAAAGAATATTCGATCGGTTAAGACAACCTCATGGCAGAACGGCCGGTAGG
>DAOVJF010000129.1 GCA_030673355.1 Planctomycetota bacterium
TACCTGATATATGTGAAAATCAGGTAAAAAAAAGCCCGGTGATCAGATGCCGGGCTTATGAGTTTCATTTTTTAAATCAGGCTCAGTTTATAAATCAGGCTCAGTTTATAAATCAGGTTCAGTTTATAAATCAGGTTCAGTTTTTTAATCAGGCTCAGTTTGAAATCATAGCGAAGTTCAGGGTCGATGTCTGGGCCTCATAGACACTAACACTATGTGTCTGCGAAATGTATCCTGATGCGTCAGCGGTAACATCGTAGTCACCAGTAGGGACATTACTGAACTTGTACCGTCCGCTGGGGTTTGTATAAACTGTTCCACCGGAATCCAGAGATAGCATTGCTCCACCGATCCCCTTACCTGTAGCGGCATCGGTGACTTTTCCCGCGATTGAACCTTCCCCGTCCGGTGGGGGAGGTGGAGGTGGTGGTGGTGGGTCCCCGGAGAGAGCGGCTAAAGCATCCACGAGACCATATCCATACATGTTATCTTTACCGGCAGGCCCGAGATCAAGCGCAGTACTGGTCATCGCGGATCGTATATCCGCGGTATTCGTGACACCGGAATGAATAAGCAACGCAACTGTTCCGGCAACATGAGGGCTGGCCATGGAAGTACCACTGGATAATCCTAAGCCTCCACCGGGAATACATGAGAGTATTTGCCAGCCTGGGGCAGCCAGCTCGACTTCACGTCCTGTGGATGAATACCATACACGCTGGTCATTTTGATCGGTAGAAGCTACAGCGATAACGGAAGCATACTTAGCGGGATAGTCAACGTTATTTCCCCTGCCATCGGCGAAACCATCGTTACCGGCGGCTGCGACAAGTACAAGACCGGCGGCATATGCCGAATCGCAGGCATACTGGAAGGCTTTTGAGCGAGAATCGGTTCCGAGGCTCATGTTTATCACATCGGCACTATTCGCCACTGCCCATTCGATACCCGCTATGACATCGCTGAGATACCCATTACCGCCATCGTCAAGAACCTTCCCGGCCAGTATCCCGATAGACGGTGAAACACCGGTCACTCCCGCATTATTTAATGCTGAAGCTGCAATGGTGCCCGATACGTGTGTTCCATGGCCAGCACCATCCCAGGGATCGTTATCGTCATAGGCAAAGTCGTATCCATCGATATAGTTGGGAGCCAGGTCCGGATGGTTGTAGTCGATTCCGGTGTCGAGGACAGCGACGATCACACCAGCGCCGTCATAACCGAGAGGCCAGACATCATCCGCGTTAATTCGGGAAACTCCCCATGGGATCGTTTCCTCGGTGGCATGGACTTCGGCATCGAGTTCGATAAATTCAACCCCTGGATTGTTCCTGATACTATCGACTGCGTTTTGCGGCAAGGTTACGGCTAAGACCGGAATCAGAGTGAAAGACTTAGATACGGTTCCGCCCGCCGTTCGCACCAGGGACTCATCGGCCTGGTCCGGAGTGCTTGTAAATCCAACCAGGTACGGTTGAGACGCGTTGTGGTCCGCATTATCAGCGGTAATCCCGGGTTGTGAAGCGCCGGGTTCCACAGGAGTTGAACTACTGCAGCCAGCAATTGAAATTGTGGCCGCGACAAGAATTGCGATTAAGGTGCTGAATAGGAATTTTCGAGTAATCATACTCATATCCCTCCAAGTGTTATCAGGATAAAAAGAAACGCCCTGAATCATATATATGCATTTAATACTACATAAAAGGATATCATCTGTCAAATGTTAGTAATATACATTAATAATTAATTATAGAATATTCAATTTCAGATTAGTTGGCAACCGGATGAATCCATGAATTGACCGGACATGAATGGAGAAAATTCAAGATTTTGCGTCCTGTCGGGGGGTTCAATAGCTGTTTGACTTTCAAACGGGTCATAATTATAATTGGCTTCCCTTTCGGATTCCTTAATCAGTTTGAATGTGTGTTAATCAGGATAAAGACAGCTTGGCCAGGCAGCATCCATTTTTTTCTTTGAAAACCCAGGGGAGATGGGGATTTTAAACTAGACTCGTGACAGAGCAACAAGTGACGAAATATGCCATTATCGGGGCGGGGATAGCCGGGATTTCAGCGGCTGAAGCGATCCGTGAGAATGATCACGATGGTGAAATTCTCCTGATTAACGGTGAAAAAGCGCCACCGTACTGCCGCCCGCTGATTGTCGAGGTTCTCCGGGGGGAAAGGCCGTTCGACGCGATCCATCTTCGCGATCCAGACTGGTACGAAGCCAGGAATATTACATTAATCAACGGCGATCCGGTCTCAGAATTCAATCCAGTTGATAAAACACTGGTTTTAAACTCCGGCCAGGAAATCAAGTGCGGGAAAATCCTGATCGCTACCGGTTCAAAACCGTTTACACCTCCAATTAAGGGCCTGGATGTTGTTCCATACCATACTCTCTATTGCGCGGATGATATCGAAAGGTTGAAATCAGAGTGCAAATCCGGTTCGAAGGCTTTGCTGGTGGGTGTCGGCCTGATCGGGTTGCAGGCGCTGGCGTCGCTTGTGGAGCTGGGGGTCGAAGTTAGCGCGGTCGAGTTGATGCCGAAGATCATGCCGCTTTTACTGGATCTGAAAGCGGCAAAATATGCTGAGGCAGAGCTTGAGAAGCACGGTGTAAGGGTTCAAACCGGCACCGGAGTAAGCGAATTGAAGACAAATGGGGCGGGATATCTTGCACTGACTGACAAAGATGAAGAGATCGAGTTCGATTTTCTTGTAATGGCAACCGGGATGAGGCCCGATCTCGAACTCGTGGAAGGCACCGCTATCGAGATCGACCGTGGAATTGTAGTTTCAGCAGAAATGGAGACCAGCATTGAAGGGATTTATGCCGCGGGCGATATTACAGTTTACAACAACTCTATAGAAGGCCGTCCTGAAATTCATGCCCACTGGGTAAACGCATACCGGCAGGGTCGGATCGCAGGACACAATATGGCCGGTGGAAATTCCGGGGCGTATGAGCCTGTTTTCCTGAATTCCCTGAAAGTGTTCGATCTTCCAATTGTCACGATCGGCGCGAGCAGGCTCGATGAGACGGATAACGCGCAGGTTTTTGTGACTGAAGCTCCAGATCGCCCTTCATACAAAAGATTTGTGATCCGGGACGGGGTAATGATCGCGGCGACATTTGTGAATGATGTTGAGGGCGCGGGTGTTTACCACGATCTTATCCGCGATAAAGTCGATATCGGGGAAGTTATAGAATCCCTTTTCAAACTAGGGCTTGAAGGAATCGAGTTTCTTTATAAGCATCACGATGATGAAATCCGCGGAAATGTGGACTGGCCGTTGTCGATGAGCCAGATCGAATGGTTTGAAAAGGACCACAGCCGTACACGATGGGGGAAAAAGGGAGACGCCAGGTAAAAAATATGGGCGCATCTATTGGAAATATAAGGTCCAGAGTCGCTTTTGTGGATCTCACGGAGGGCACTGTCAGGTATGAGGACACACCCGATGAGATGGTTCGTAAGTACCTTGGCGGGCGCGGGCTTAATGTCGCGTACCTTTATAAACTCCTCCCGGAAGATGTCGATCCTCTTAGCCCTGAAAATGTACTGATAATTGGTGCAGGTGCGTTGACAGGAACCGGGGCGCCAAATTCAGGGCGATTCAATATTACGGCGAAGTCGCCTGAATCGAATATCCTTGGTGACGCCAACAGCGGTGGATTTTTCGGACCGAAATTGCGAGCGTCCGGAATCGACAGGATCATTGTTCTTGGAAAAGCCGAATCCCCGGTTTACCTGAAAGTTGAAGATAGTGTTGTCAGCATTGAAAACGCCGAGAAGTACTGGGGCATGGATGTAAACGATGTCCAGTTTGCTTTCCAGCGGGATCTTGGGCAGTCGGTTGAGGCGATATGTATCGGTCCGGCCGGGGAAAACCTTGTACGATTCGCGTGCGTGATGTCCGGGATAAAAAATGCGGCGGCGCGCGGCGGACTTGGCGCGGTAATGGGCAGCAAGAATGTCAAGGGAATCGTTGCAGTCGGGGGAAGAAGAGAGGACGCGCTTGAAATCAGCGATCCCGACGGTTTCCTTAAATTATGTGAGAAATTGAAAAAATACCTGAACGATTCGCTGATCGTGAAGGTGCTCGGGCATGTCGGCACACCATTACTTTACGAGGTTAGTAATCATCTCGGCGCGATACGCACACGTAACAGCCAGGATTCAACGTTCGAACCGACCCTGAACGCTGAAGTTATCCACGATCATGTTTCCAAGATGATCTCGTGCCATTCGTGTGTGGTGCATTGCCGTCACCGGAATATTCATAATGGTGAAGGTCCGGAATATACAACGATCGGACTTCTCGGCGCGAATCTCGGAATCGCCGACACCGGGAATGTAATCCGGCTGAATAATCTAGCAAACAGGCTCGGACTGGATGTCTCATCGACGGGCGGGATCATATCCTGGGCGATAGAGCTGTACCAGAAAGGCATCATCGATGATTCTATTACCGGTGAGCCGATCGATTTCGGGGATTACGATCTCGCGGTTCGATTGATAAATTCGATTGCGAAGAGGGAAGGTTTCGGGGATGTCCTGGCCGACAGTTCGCAGGCGGCTGAAAAATTAAACGATCCTGACCGGGACTATTTAACCGCAGTCAAGGGCCTGCCGCAATCCGATCCTCACGATGTCCGGTATATAAAGGCGTTCGCGCTGGGAATTGCGACAGCGTCCAGAGGCGCCGATCATCTGAGGAGCCGTCCGACAATCGAGGTATTCGATCTGCCGGCAGAGCTTATCAGGAGTATATACGGATCGGATGTCAGTCGCGATCCCACTGCATACGAGACAAAAGAAATTGTGGTTTACACACATGAAAATATTTACTCGATCATAGACGCGGTCGGGATCTGTAAATTTGTATGTCACGGGTTCAACAGCCCGAAGCTATTAAAATTCGAGCATCACTCCGAGATGCTGGAGAAGGCATTCGGCGCGAAATTTCTGGAGGGTGACCTTCAGGATATCGCTCTCAGGATTGTCGATCTTGAAAGGGCGTTTAATAATCGTGAGGGAGTAAAGAGGCCGGATGATACGCTCCCGCGACGGTATTTCGATGAACCGATGCCCGATGGTGTCGCGAAGGGCCACAAGATCGATCGGGAAGAGTTCAAGGGGATGCTCGATCGATATTACAAGCTCAGGAAGTGGGATGGTGAGGGTGTTGTCCCGGATGAAAGGGTGAGGGAAATTACGTCTCCATTCAGCGGGATAACAGGGGGGGTGGAGAAATGAAACGGATTTACACAAACCATAATCTCTGCTCCGGGTGCCGTGCGTGTTCTGTGGCATGTTCGATTGCCCATACCGGAATGGCGGATGACGCTCGCGGAGCGATCCGGATTATCAGGAACGCAGTGGAAGGATACGAGGTCCAGGCGGTATGCCGTGTCTGTGAAGATCCGGAATGTGTCGCGGCATGTATGGGAGCCGCGTTATCGAAAGATCCCGAGACGGGACGGATTATTTTCGATGAAGACCGTTGTATTGGGTGCTGGATGTGTGTAATGGTATGTCCGTACCAGGGGATTCATCCCGACCACAAGACTGGCAAGGCAATAATCTGCGACCAGTGCGAAGGACGGGAAGATGCCGCGTGTGTCGCCGCATGCTCCACAGGAGCGATTGTATTTGTCGAAATTGAGGATGGAGTTAAGGTTGAAAGCTGATTTCGGCCTTGCCTAAATAAATTAAACGGGGATTAAAATGCCGGGTGACAAGTTAACCATTGGAGCGATCGGAGTGGGGCCTGTGGGCACGATTCTGGCCGCATCGCTAGCACGTGCCGGAGCGGAAATTGTCGTAGCCGACCTTCCTTTCCGAATCGATCAAATCGGGGGTAACGGATTGCAGGTGGACTGGAACGGTGAATTAATCGAACAACCCGCGTCGACCGTGGATTCTATTCCGTCACTCAAGGATTTGAAGCCGGATTGTATTTTCATCGCGACCAAGGCATGTATACTGGAAAAGATCATGCCGGATGTCGTGAAAGCTGCCGGTGACGACTGTATCGTAATCAGTACCCAGAATGGGATTGGAACCGAGGATAAAATCGCTGAATATATCGATCCGGCCCGGGTTTGCAGGATGGTTGTTAATTATGCCGGTAGCGTGGATAAGGACGGAAAAGCGACACTTTCATGGTTTAATCCGCCGAATTTTTTCGGCCCGCATGCAGGCGAGCCAAATGAAAAGCTGGTAAAACTGGTGGGGATGCTGAACTCGGCAGGACTGACGAGCGAACTTGTCGATTCGTTCACAATAAAAAGTAAAGCGTTTCTGAAGACTACTCTGAATTCGGCGTTGATGTCGATCTGCGGGGTTCTCGGTTTAACGATGAGGGAAGCGATGGCGGGAAAAATTACACGGAGCATGGCAGGTGAGCTTTTAAAAGAGGGTTTTTCAGTAGCAAATCAACTTGGATACAGATACGGCGATGGAATCTGGGGAAAGTGCATGGGTTATCTCGAAATGGGTGGAGACCATCATCCGTCCATGTCTGTCGATCTCCAGAATAAAAGGCCGACCGAGATTGAATTTATATGCGGGAAAATCCTGGAACTTGGCAGGCAGTTCGACGGACTTAACCTTGAGATGACCCGGATCATGGTTTCGCTGATCATGACGATGGAAGTACAAAATGGGACACGTACGCCGGATGAATTTCCGGATTACCTGTATAAATAGAAAATGACGTATGAGTGGCCCCTATTAATTAAGGGGTCTGTTAAAATCCCTTGAGAAATCAGGGAGGAGAGACAAATGACACCAAGAGAACCAATGCAGTATCCAAAACCGAAACGAAAGGCGGACGGGCTTTTTGAGCATAAGGACGCCGGAGAATTTGATTTCACATTTATCAAGTATGAAAAGAAGGATGGTATTGCGAAAGTCACAATCAACCGTCCGGAGGTTTACAACTCCTATAACCTGAAGACACTCCAGGAGATGACGGTAGCCTTCGACGATGTTGCGAGTGATGATCGAGTTGGGGTGATTGTACTGCGCGGTGTGGGGGATGTCGCGTTCTGTACAGGCGGGGACGTGAAAGAATATGCCGACCAATGTGTGCTGGGGAAATCACAGGACATGTGGCATTGGATGAACTGCTTTGTCCGAGCGCATGACGCGCTTCGCAACA
>DAOVJF010000393.1 GCA_030673355.1 Planctomycetota bacterium
CGAATTAGTGAAGCTGACATGGCACTTAAAGTTTATCAGATTTAACCCGGAAAAAAACCTTTATGGGGTTTGAAATGCCTTAAATCTGGTACACCATTCAACTTGGTGTTAAAATCAAGATATGTATCCACGGTTATGGGCATATTTTCTTTGCGCTTTGGCATACGTGATATTTTTAATCGCTTCGCCCGCTTTTGCGCTTGAAAAGGAAGATATAACCGAATCGGGCGTCACGCACAGGTCAGTTGAAAACACACTTTCAGGAATCCTTGCCGAGGGTGGTGGCGGGAGGTATTCATACAGGGAGGGTTCCCTCGAAGACCCACCGTGGGTTACGGCGTTCAGGAACTGGCTGAAACGGGTCCAGGACCGCTGGAACTCCAGTGGTGGACCGGCACGTGACAGCATCAGACTTTTCAATATCTGGATTGCCGTTTCTACCGTGGTTCTGGTTCTCGTGGTCCTGTATTTCATTGCACGGATATTAGGCTTTAAGTTTATCGGAAAGCGAGACCCGGTAAAAATCGCCATCGAAAACGGTGACATTTTAATCGGGACCTGGGGAGAGGAGGGTGCCCGTAAAGCGATAGAATTCGCTTCGGTTGGAAAATTCCGTGATGCCATCAGCCTGCTGTTCCGGTCGGCACTCAGGGGTCTCGATCATTCGGGCTGGATACGGTATCGAAAAAGCGGCGGATCGAGACACTACCTCAGGCAGTTACGAGTAAGCGAAAGTTTGTATCCCCTGTTCCGTGAAATGCTCGGACGGTTCGAAATCGCTTTTTACAAGAACGATCAAACGTACGAGGACGACTGGACATTTTTATATGACAAGTACCAGGATCTCGCCAGAACCGCGGTATCAGACCAATCCTGTTAAATAAAAATTGATTGGACATATTTAGAATTTAGGGGGACACCTGCTTTTCGACGGGCGAAAAGAGGTGTCCCCGATCTAAAAACAATATTTAATTAATAGGATTGGTATCAGTCAAACCCATTGCGAATACAGGCAGAATGTGAGCCGGATCAACTAATCCCTTTCTCCTTCATCCTTAATTCCTTATACGCCATCGGTGAAATCGGTCTTTTCAAAAGCAGCCATTTCCGGGGGGTCTCTTCACCGTGCGTCTCGAGTTCCTGCACGATCCTGTAACCCCTGCGTTCGTATATCGGCAGGCCCGGATCATCCGATGGCAGCCACACCGTCATCCAGTTTTTGCCCTGTGCCCTCGACCAGAAAGCGCCATGCATCAGGAGAAGCGTACCGCGACCTTCCCCGCGGCTACCGGGAAGGAGTGCAACGATCGACTGGTGAGCTTCATCCGGTTCAGGTTCGTGAACGAGCAGGGGAAGCAGACCTGCCTCCCGGATTTTTTCAGTCAGGCCCATTTTTGTAACAACTACCCTTGGAATAGACAGCCCGTTAAGTTTAAGGGTTTCGGACGTCAGAAGGTCGATCACACCGATGACGGTTTCGTCTTCGTGCATTGCCCACGTGGAGTCGAGACGAAGCCGGTTTTGTAAAACAACATGGACCTCCTCATAGGTCGCCTGGTCGGCCTGCCCGAATTTATATCCGAAGACTTTGTTGAGAAGCCCGAGAGCGAGGAATGCGATCTGGCTGAGATCGCCCTTGGTCGCGGGACCGCAATTGATATCAAAAAAGTCGTCATCGCCGAATGGATCGGGATACTGTATCGAATTATTTTTCATCATTCTCAATTAGCTTCTTTGTCTCAGATTTATTTTTATCTATTACATCCGGATTACCAACGAATACCGAATCCCTGAGCGGCCGGTCGGACACCTCGAACAGCAGGAGTTGCGGTCGCTCGTCCTTGTTTAGAAGGCTCCTGATCGCTTTACGGGATTTTTCATTTCGGGATGGCATATAGCTTCTAAATTACCCGAGTGCCGCGGCGATTTCCTTAACCTCGGCAGTGGACTCCCGGATTGCATTAAGGATCCAATTCAGGTCGTCATCATTTATCGCGAGCGCCGGCTCGATCCTGATTACGCTGTGATCGTTCAATGTAAACGCCACCAGGACTTTCCTCGATGCCAGTGCGGAGATCATCAATCCCCCGATATCACTGTCAGCGAATTCAAGCCCTATTAAACATCCACGTCCGCGGACATCCTTAATTATATCAGGATGTTCAGCCATGAGATCGTTCATCGCGGATTTAATTTTCTCACCGGTGATTCTTGCTTTCTCCGGCAGGTTATCTTCCTCGACAACCTCAATCGTGGCGAGAGCGGCTACACAGGCGAGCGGATTCCCGCCGAATGTGGATGAATGAATAAGCGGATTGTCCTCGAATACCTCCCAGACCGACGGGGTCCCGAGAATAGCGCCGACCGGTATTACACCACCGCTGAGAGCTTTGGCCAGCGTCATTATATCCGGCTCGATACCCCAGTGCTCGCATGCGAACATTTTCCCTGTTCGACCTATCCCAGTCTGGACTTCATCGATAATGAGCAATACTCCTTTTTCCCGGCAGATTCGCTGGGCTTTCGGGAAGTAATCATCGGGTGGTTCATGAATCCCGCCCTCCCCCTGGATAGGTTCGACTATAAACGCCGCGGTGTCATCATCAATGGCGCTCTCAAGTTCATCAGCATCGCCGAACTGGACCATTTTCGCCCCCGGAATCAACGGGCGGAACGGTTCCTGAAATACATCCCGTCCGGTTATCGAAAGGCTCCCAAGCGTTTTCCCATGAAATGCCCGTTGCGTATAAATGAATTTATGCTTCCCGGTTTTTAATCTGGCCAGTTTTAACGCACCTTCGATTGCTTCCGTACCGGAATTACACAGGAATGTATATTGAAGTTCGCCGGGTGAAATTTCCGCAAGTTTCTTCGCGAGACGGGCGTACGGCTCAATCAAAAGTTCCTTGCTGGTCATGGGCATTTTCTCAAGCTGGTTCTTTACAGCCCCGACAACTTTCGGATGCCGGTGCCCAAGCGCGAACACACCGAACCCGCCAAGGCAGTCGACATACTCATTGCCCATGATGTCATAGACATGGGAACCCTCCGCGCGGTCCTCGATCACATCGTAGCCCATGAACGCGACCAACCGCATGAGCGACGGGTTGATGTGCTTCATGTACAGGTCGATGATCTCTTCGTTTCTTTCCTCAAGGCTTGACATAAATTTTTCCTGCATGACGAGTATAACGCGATTGGGGTATAATTCGCATCAACTTAAGGGAGTTTTTTTAAAGGACTTAGTATGACAATCACAGACCAGCCGGTATTCGTCGAAGCCACACGATCCGATCGACGTGAAGCATTGCACCAGGTTCATGTCGTGGCCTGCGATTCTACCGGAAAAATAATAGGGCAGTACGGGGACCCGGCCATCGAGACCTATGAACGTTCCCTCGCCAAACCCCTCCAGCTTCTGGCAGCTATGAAAGTACGGCCATCGCTCCTAGAGGAATTTTCGCAGGAATAGATCCCGATC
>DAOVJF010000350.1 GCA_030673355.1 Planctomycetota bacterium
CGACAGAGAAAAATTATATTGTGGGATGTAATAATCCCGGGGAAGCCGAGACGATGCTTAAAAATGTCGTGGGATTGAAATAGAACAGGCTCCCCCACTCCCCGTTCACGGTCATGCCCTAAACAGTAGCTCACTGACATTCGGGGCTCTGATACTAGAATGGATAATTCTCCACATCCGTCAGCACAATAATCACTCCATCGCGAATCCCATCCGGAGCGCCGTACAGCACTTCCCCTGATTCACTGTCGATAAACGGAAACACCGGGCCGTTCCAGTCGTCTCCACCACCGAACAGAGCTGGAAGCCCGAATTCAGTTTCTTCATTGCCGGATTCATAGCCATAACCACAAAATAATGATTCACCGGATACAGTGCTCATTTGCTGCCACTCAAGTCGATTCCCGTTCAGATCATACCGCCCCATTCTGATTACATCCATTCCGGGATTGGTGTCCGTCCCAAAACCGCCAAGAATATAATGCTGGCAACTTTCATAAACCGGAATTCGAATATCGGCATTGTCATAGCTTCCGGGAATTGCACGGTAGAAAAAATTCCCCGGCCTGAGGCTTAAAATGAAATCCTCTTGTTCTTCAGTACGGTCGCTACGTCCGCCGAAAGTGTAATACATGCCGGTTCCGTTATTTTTGAATCCTTCGGGGACGTCCATGTAGTCGCCATGATCGAGAGTTCTGCGGGTTTCGATTTCGGTCCATAATTCTGGGTTTGAGCGGAGTGAGCCTCCGAAGTAAATAGGATCATCGAGGACCATGCCCATGACATCGCCATTGAACCCGAACCTGGGATCACCATCGCCTCCTTCCCTGCTTCCAGTCAGGTTTCTGGACCGATTCCCTAATTGCCACGTAAAAGGATTACTAGGAGAACTATAGATGTAACCCATTTCGATTAATGGATCAACAACAGCCTCATTTGACGCGATCCTGCCATCACCCAGTGGATTATTATTCACGCCATCCCATTTTTTATGCCAGTTCTCCCAACTCCTTGGGTCACCACCAAGGAGATACGGAGGATATTCTCCATTATCAACGTAATATCTTTCGAGTGCTATTTGGAGTGTGTGGCAGTTTGCTTTTAATTCAGCTTCCCTGGATATTCTGGGGTGATGACAGAAATTGGGAAGCACAACGACCATAACAATCAATGCACTAATGAGCATCACAATAATGAAATCCCTGAGACTTGAATGGTTCTTCCGCATGGCAATTACCTCTTTAATTTCCCTTATAATATCTGACAACATTTTAGTATTCTACGTTCATGACCATACCATAAAAGACAGTAGCCTGACTATGAGGGAGGATGTCGATGGTCGGTGAGTGGACATTGTAGACCGCTCACTGGCGTTCGCGGCTCTGATACAGGTTCGGTTATAAAAAAAGCCCGCTTCCTGGAAATCGAAACGGGCGTTGGTTTTTATTTGAAAATTGATTTTACCTGGTATTTACCATAGTTAATCGCATTGATAGACGTGTTCGGAACCCTCATCGAAATACGGCAGGTCGACGAGCGGGAATGTCACAAGTGTCCATGGATATGTGAGCACCTGGTTGACATCACAGGTTTCACCGGGGATCCATTCACGCCATCGGACAACAGCGCCAAACGGTTCAACCGAAGGACAGATTTCGATGACCTCAACTTCGAAGCCGGATGTGGGTCGTTCGCCAAGATGGATCGCATAAGCTCCCCAGCCGTCGTCCCATTTAACTTCAGGCTGAGGTTTTCCCGTATGGTGTAAGTACCAGTATTCGTTGAAATCATTATGGTTATCGAAAAACCAGGTACCATCTTCTTCGGGACCCATTGGGCCGCCACCGATTTCATCGAAATCCCAGCAGTCCTGTTCGTTGCACATGTACATTGCCTCGTACTTCGTGAAATGCCATTGCCACCAGCAGTAAACCGCCGGCATCTCGACCGCGGCTATCGCCCACGGTTTGGTAACTACCTGGTAAACATCACAGCTCTCGCCGGGGGTATATTCCGTGTACTCCACATAAACATCGCAACCTTCGATACATACGCTATCGATTGTTATGTAATACCCGGTAGACGGCCTTTCGCCAAGCTGTATGCCGAGATGGTTTATTAACATGTGTTGTCCAGGCTCGGGATCACCCGGCAGAGGTGGCGGCGGGTCTCCGGAACTCGGATCCCAGCATTTTACGTTGTACCAGAATTGCTGATACGGCTCCAGGTACTGCCATCCGTATTCACCGGGTTCGGCGCATGAATGCGACCCATAAGCGGTCTGCCAGAAATCAAGCGGCTGGCAATCATCACAATAGTATATTTCCTCCGACTTCACGAATTCCCAGATTATTTCGCAGTCAATCGGCGGAAATTCCGCGACTCCGAATACCCATGGCGTGGTGATCATGTCTCCAGTCGGGCAATTCGGTCCGGGAATGTTTTCGGTGTAGTAAACAATGCCGGTGCAACTGTCAAGGCAGACGTAATCTATTGTCAGGTAAAAACCGGTACTCAGCCGTTCATCAAGCTGGATCGCGAACGGTTTTGTTTCCCATCCCGGCTCAGTTGGATCGGGAATTTCAGGCAGTTCCGGCGGTGGGTCGCCTGAATCGGGGTCCCAGCAATTGAGAGCGTACCAGAGCTCCTCGAATTGGGGACTGAATCCCTTGAAGCCGTACTCGCCAGGTTCGGCACAACCCACCTCGTTATCCGCAAGCTGGTACCATGGCACTTCCGCGCAGGGTGGGCAATCATACATTTCTTCATGGGGTATAAAAATCCAATCATATTCAAGGATCCCAGGGAATTTGGGAACGCTTTCAATAATCCAGGGCTGTGTTGGCATCTGGGTTACGACGCAATCCGGACCCGGAATGTGAAGCGTCCAGTCCACTTTGACCAGCCCAGCCTGGAAATCCACGCAGACTTCATCGACCGTAACAAAGAACCCGCCTGTCGGGAATCCCGGGGTCTGGATTAAGAACGGAATTTCCTCTTCCCAGTTAACGGGCGGAGGTGGCGGCATATTAGGATTATTGCAGTGAATTCCCTGCCAGACATCCCAAAAAGCATAATGGTTAGGGATCGGGACAGCTTTCGGCGGTTCGCATGATACGTCACCGTGAGCCTTGGTCCAGTGATTCACTGGCTCACAATCACCGGGGCAATCATATACCACCTCGCTCTTCTGGAACTCCCATTGAAAGACCGGTTCGATCGGTGGAAGTTCAACAGCCGCGATGATCCATGGTTTTGTCGATTCCGGAATTACATCGCAATTTTTACCCGGTATATGCTCGGTCCATTTAATCCGGATAGTGCTGCCTTCAAGGCAAACCTCCTCTACCGTGATGAAGTACCCGCTTGTAGGTCTGTGTGAAAGTTGAATTCCGAAATGGTACATCGCATTTTCGGGATTGATCAAAGGCGGGTCCATTGGAAGCGGCGGTGGTGGAGGGCCGCCGGGGTCTTCCTCCCAGCAATTAACATTCAGCCAGAATTGCCAGTAGGGTTCTTCCTCCTGGAAGCCGTACTCACCAGGCTCAGCACAGGAAATTTCTCCTTCAGCTATTGGCATGAAGGGAGCCGGGTCGCAGTCACCACAGTGGTATACCTCTTCGCTCTTAAAGAAGAGGGTTGGTACGTCCGGTTCTGTTTTTGGAACTATTACCCAGTGGTATGGTTGAGTAATAATCATTGGGACATCGCAGTCGGCTCCCGGTATCATTTCCTTGTAGAAAACACCTACGGCCTCATTCGAGTTTCCGCCACTCGGATCCGCCAGCCAGCAGACCTCGTAAATCGTACAATCGAATCCTCCGGTTGGCCTGTTGCCCAGTCCGACCGCGATTAAATCATGCTGTTCGAAATTCA